>USTP01000007.1 GCA_900557695.1 uncultured Thermoanaerobacterales bacterium
TCTACACGCGTAAGATCGTCGGCAGCGTCAGATGTGTATAAGAGACAGACTATATGTTTTTTTAAACAAAAAAATGTAATAAAAGGGGCCAAAATGGTAAAGATTAAAACCCTATCGGTAGAAGAAAAAAGAGCAAAGGTGGCTCCATCTTTGTTTTTGGCAAGGTTAATTATTTCAAGTGTTTTTATAACGGTTGCGTTAACTTTATATTTATTAAGTTTTATAAATTTTCCAGCCCTTTGTTTAATAACTGCAGGTGCCCTATGGAATTTCTTTGTAGACATAAACACTTTTTTGGCATTTTTGCTTTCTATTGTAGTGGGTATGCTATATGCTATGTTTTCAATTATAGATGGGCTTTATGTTAATGCTCTTTTATACACTCTTTACTACATTCCGCTTCAATTTATTGTTTGGATAATGAATTTAGATGAAACGGATATGTCTATTAAAAAAGATAAAAAACTTAGCGGAAACTCGGTGTATTATGTTTTAGTTGTATTTGTTTTTTCAGTTGTTTGTTGCTTTGCGTTCGCACTGCTTCAAGAAAATCAAGTGCTACCTATGTTTGATGCAATAAGTGCCTCAATGCTAGGGCTTTCAGCATTTCTACAATGTTTAATGTATCGTGAGTATTACTTTGTTAGACCAATTGCTCTTGTTTTAGCGCTGTTTCTTTGGGCTTATGTGATTTTTATAAACGGTTTAAGTATGGGTGCTTTAACTATGATTTTACTTTACTCTATGTACTTTATACTTGATATGCTTTCTTTATATTATTACCTAAAAACCATTCCTGCTAGTGATAGGGAAGCTATAGAAGAAATAGATAACGAGGGGAGAAAAACCTTGATAAATGAAAGAATAAAGCTTTACCATAAAAATGATGGCATTTCAAAAAATGACGGCAAAGATGGAGGAGTTGTTGCTTAAAAAAGGGATGTTAACTTTATCCCTTTTTCTTTGTGAATATAAATAAAGAAGTTTTTAGACAAATATTGTTAGGTCTTTACTATACGGTTTTGCAAGGCAAACATTAAGCAAATCGCTTGCTTTTTGATTTATTTTTAAAGACTGTTTTTCTTGCTCATTTAAATTATCGTAGTCTTTTTTAGAAACAATTATTTTTGCTTTTGAACACTTGATAATTTTAGCTAGAATACTTTTGTTTTCCTTTCTAACTGCAAGAACATTAAGGGGCAAAACCATATTATTCAACATAGAAAATTGCTGTTTTGTTATTGATAAATAGGGGATTATTAAAAGTTTGTTAATTCTGCTTTTACGATAGCTTTTGCTAGAAATTTCGGCTACTATGCTAGACATAGTACCTTGAACATTCGCCTGTTTATTAACCAAACTTGCAAGCCCTTCATTATAATCATTATACATAGCTAGTTCCTTTGGACTTTTTTCTCGAAGTGAGGATAGTATAATGGCATTTAAACGCTCATCGCGTTTTTCAATCTTACTGTTTGTTATATTTAACAAACTATTTAGTGTATATGAAGGAACGCACTTTTTAATTTTATTAAACTTGCTTAAAACAAGCTGTTCTCTTACATAGGTTGCACCAGCAAAATACTGATATTTTGAATTTATTTTAACCTTTTTAGGCGCGAGTGAACTATATCCGCTATCTGTTCGCTTAATGTAAATTGGTGTTATGTTTAGATTGAATTTATAAATAGCGGTTAAATATTCTAGCGCTAATATGTTATTTGGACTAGAGAAAACCCTTTCTATAACATCATTTAGCAATGGGTATTCGCTTTTAAAGGCTTTGTATAGCGAAACATTGTAGTTGTTGCCATCTTTTATATTTGCTTTGATTTTTTCTTTAAGTATTTGACTTTCTTTGACTTTTAATTTGGCAATGCTTTCAAGTTCGCTTGGGTTATCTAATGTTACACCAAAGGCGAGGTGTGAAACCATATTTAAACTAGCAAGGCATTTAACGGCTCCCTCTGCAAAAAGGTTTGCAGACGATAGGGTATAAACAGCGGGAAGTTCTAAAACTGCCACAGCTCCAGCGTTAATTGCATGAGATGCCCTTGCGTATTTATCAAGCAGTGGCAGAGTTCCTCGTTGCACAACATTTCCACTCATAATACAAACTACATTTAGTCCAGTTTTTCTTTTAGCTTCTTCTATTAAATATTTATGGCCATTGGTAAGCGGGTTAAATTCTGCAATAATACCACAAAGTTTCATGAAAAAATATCTCCAAACATTTTATTTTTTTGTGAATATGTTTTATAATAAATCTATTATACATTATAATCTTTGTTATAGCAACGGGAGGTTTTGTTTTGTTTAAGAAAAAAATAAAAAAACATAGTGTGTTTGATGGCATTATTGCTAGAGCCCAAGGCTCGGGCAAACGAATTGTACTTCCTGAGGGAAATGATGATAGAATAATTGAGGCGGCACAGAAGGCATCGCTTTTAAATATTTGCAAAATAACAATAATTGGCAATAAGGCGCTTTTATCAGAAAAGTTCTCCCGCAAAGCTATGCATAATATTGAAATTATTGACGTTGAGTCTGAGGGGAAAAGGCGAGAAATGTATTCAAAAAGCCTTTTCGAACTTAGAAAAGATAAAGGGATGACAGAGGAAAAAGCTCTTGAAATTTTAAAAGACCCTATGTATTATGCCACTATGATGCTATATAGTGATGATGCTGATGGTGTTGTTGCAGGGGCTGTGTATGAGTCTAAAGATGTTATGCGACCAGCCTTTCAGATAATTAAAACAACAAAGGGCATATCAAAGGTTTCAAGCTCTTTTGTCATGGAAATGCCAGAGGGAACAAACTTTGGGGAAAACGGCATGATGGTTTTTGCAGACTGTGCAGTTATTGAAGACCCTACCGACAAAGAACTTGCCGAGATAGCGGTTTTGTCGGCTAAAACTGCGGAGAGTATTTGTGATATAAAACCTAAAGTTGCCTTTTTGTCTTATTCAACCAAGGCGGATCAAAATGTAGACTCTGAGCATATTCAAAAAGTTAAAAGGGCATACAAACTTGCAAGAAGGCTAGATTCTTCGCTTGTTATGGATGGAGAGCTTCAAGCAGACTCAGCCATTGTTCCTAGCGTTGCAGAAAGAAAGTGTAAAGGGTCTACGCTAGAGGGCAGGGCAAATGTTTTGGTGTTCCCAGATTTAAATTCTGGAAACATTGCCTACAAACTTGTTCAGCGAATAGCAGGTGTTAAAGCAGTGGGTCCATTGCTTCAGGGTTTGAAAAAACCAATAAACGACTTGTCACGCGGGGCAAGCGCAGACGAAATTGTGCTAGTTATGGCAATAACTGCACTTCAATCTAAATCGGTTATAAAAGGAGAATAAATATAATGAAAATCTTAGTAATAAATGCGGGTAGTTCAACTATTAAATATCAGCTTTTTGACGAGCAAACTGAAGAGGTTTTAGTTAAGGGCGTTGCTGAAAGAATTGGGGTTGACGGAAGGCATGTTCAAAAATTAAATGGTAAAACCACTAAAACAGATATTTCTATGCCAACTCACGGCGAAGCCATAAAAGTTGTTCTATCAAGCTTAATTGAAGACAAGGTAGTTAAGTCTTTAAATGAAATAGAGGCTGTTGGTCATAGAATTGTTCATGGTGGTGAGAACTTCACAAAAAGTGTTATAATAACAGATGAAGTTGTTAAGGAAATTGAAGACCTAACGCCTCTTGCACCACTTCATCAGCCTGCGCATGTGCTTGGAATAAGAGCTTGCACAGAGCAGATACCAAACGCCACTGAAGTTGCAGTATTTGATACTTCTTTCCACTCTACAATGCCTGATTATGCTTATAGATATGCAATACCTAAAGAAGCATACAAGAAATGGGGAATTAGAAAATATGGTTTCCATGGTTCATCTCACAGGTATGTTTCAGCAAGGCTTGCAAAGCTAACGGGCAAAGAAAACGGCAAGTTTATTGTTTGCCATATTGGTAATGGAGCAAGCATTTCTGCTATAGAAAATGGCGAGTGTAGAGAAACTTCAATGGGTTACACTCCGCTTGAGGGGCTAGTTATGGGCACAAGGAGCGGAGATATAGACCCAAGTGTTGTTGAAAGATTAACAAAAGAAACGGGCATGAGTGTTGGCGAGGTTATAAACTACTTAAATAAAAAATGCGGGCTTCTTGGTGTTTCAGGAATTTCTGAAGATATGCGTGATATTGAAAACGTTGCTTTTTCAAATGAACAAAGCGAAAGGGCAGAGGATGCAAGGCTATCTATAAAAATGAGTGCATATAGAGTTAAAAAATATATTGGTAGCTACATTGCTGTTTTGGGTGGTGTTGATGCAATTGCATTCACAGCAGGTGTTGGCGAAAATGGTAATGAATATCGTGAAGAATGTTTGAAAGGCTTAGAGTGCTTTGGAATTATTCTAGATAAAAATAAAAATGGTAAAGATTTCAAGCGTGGTGAAGAACAACTTATTTCTTCTGTAGATAGTAAAGTGAAGGTATATGTTATCCCAACAAACGAGGAATTGGTTATACTTCGCGACACAAAGAAGTTAATTGGAAAATAATTTTTAAAATGCGTTGACAAAACTATGGGCGTGAGTATATAATTACTTTGCGCTTTTAAGGGGGATTTATGCTTGAATTAGAATTCTCTCAAGCGCTTGAAGCACCAAATAAAGAATTTGAACTTAGTGAAAATGTAACGCTTGATATTGAAGAAGATGCTTTCTATCCGCACAAGATTTTGGGCGAGGCAAGCGTTAACCTAAAGTATTTTGTGGACTATGATTCAATTCTTCACTTGTCTGGAAACATTCGTGTTCCATGCAAGTTTTTGTGTGATAGATGTGGTTCTAGCTTTGAAAGGAACTTATATTTAGAACTAAATGAGCAGATTAGTCCTAAAATGAGCGAGGAAGATGAGCTGAGCTACGATATGCCTATTATAGATTTGCAAAAAGTTATTTCTAGCTATGTTCTTTTAAACTTTCCCTCTAAAGTTTTATGTAGGGAAGATTGCAAAGGGCTGTGTATGCTCTGTGGTGCAAATCTAAATGAGGGCAACTGCGATTGCAGCAATTAAAAATAAAGTGGTAACAATCCTTTAGCGGATTTATAAAGCTAAATTAGTTAGGAGGAAAACATCATGGCAGTACCTAAGCATAAAGTATCAAAATCTAGGGGTCGTTCTAGAGTAGCAAATTGGAAAGCGTCAGCTCCAACTCTTGTTGAATGTCCACAATGTCACGCTAAAAAGGTGGCTCATGCAGTTTGCCCAGAATGTGGATACTACAATGGCGAAAAGAAAATGCTAGTTAGTTCAGACGAAAAAAAGAAATAATTTTACCCTTTAATAGCTAATTTACTATGTATAAAGTCGGTAAGCATTGCTTTTGCTTGCTGGCTTTTTTGTTATTAGTTTAATAAAATCTTGAAAACACTTATAATTCGTTTGATGCAAAAAAAGATTTGTTATATAATTATTTTGTATATTTTTACTGATAAGGAGATAGGGCTTTGAAGATAGTTATTGATGCTTATGGTGGTGATAATGCACCCCTTGAAATTGTTAAAGGTGCGATAACAAGTGTTAATTTAATTGAGGATGTTTCCATTATATTAACTGGTAAAAAACAACCAATTCAAGATATATTAGATGAGTATGGTTATAAGGGCGATAGAATTGAAATTCTTGAAGCCAATGATGTTATAACAAACGAAGAATCTCCAACGGCTGCTATTAGAAGCAAAAAAGATAGCTCTTTGGTTGTTGGTTTAAACAAGCTTAAAGAAGATGATGAAGTTGTTGGGTTTATTAGCGCTGGAAGTACGGGAGCGGTTCTGTCTGGTGGGTTGTTTTTAATTGGAAGAATGGAAGGTGTGCTTCGCCCTGCACTTGCTCCAACCTTGCCAAACCTAAACGATGGAAAAACCATGCTTATAGACTGCGGCGCAAATATAGATTGCAAACCAGAATATCTAGAGCAGTTTGCTATAATGGGCTCAGTTTATATGAAAAGTATGCTTGGTGTTGAAAATCCAAGAGTTGGGCTTTTAAATATTGGAACCGAGAGCAAGAAGGGTAATAGTTTAACTCATGAAGCATACTCGCTTTTAGAAAAGTGCTCAAAAATCAACTTTATAGGAAATGTTGAAGCAAGAGAGCTTTTAAGCGGAACGGTGGATGTTGTTGTTGCAGATGGTTTTGCTGGGAATATTGCTCTTAAAGCAACCGAAGGAGCAGTTGCAAACACAATGAAACTTCTAAAGCAAAGTATTAAAGAGGCGAGTGTTTTTGCAAAGCTTGGTGCTGGTATGCTAAAGGGCGTGTTTAAGAAAATTAAAACCAAGATGGATTACAATTCTTTAGGTGGTTCTCCATTTTTGGGTGTAAACAAAATTGTTCTAAAAACTCATGGAACAAGTAAGGCGGAAACAATTTTCTCTTGCGTTAAGCAGGTTATACAAATTCATAACTCTGGTTTTATAACAAAACTAAAAGAGGGGCTTGAAGAAACTAAGTAGTAAAGAGGATTTATGCAAAAGTTTGATTATAATGTGGTAGAGCAAAAGATTGGCTATTGCTTTAAAAATAAGCAAATTTTAAAGCAAGCTTTTATACACTCAAGTTACGCAAATGAGCATAAGGCAGAAAGTAATGAAAGGCTTGAGTTTTTAGGGGATAGTGTTTTATCTTTAATTGTTACTGACCACATATATAATCATTATACCAATAATGAGGGTGACCTTTCTAAAATTCGAGCTTCTTTGGTGTCTGAGAAATCTCTTTCGTTTATATTCGAGCAGTTGGGGCTTTGCGAATATATAATTAGAGGTGTTGGGCTTGAAAAGTCTAAACCAACAATTGCTATGATGGCAGACGCGTTTGAAGCACTTGTAGCGTCTATATATATTGATGGTGGCTTGCTTGAAGCGAGAAACTTTGTTTTAAACAAACTTGAAACAGCGTTGAAAGATATTAAGCAAAGCGGTGTGCCAGATAGCAAGAAATCAATGCTTCAAGAGAAATTTAAGAATGAAAAAATTGTTTATCAAACGAAAGCTGTAGGAGAAGGTCAAGAAAAAATATACCACTCAAAGGTTTTGGTGAATGGAGTTGTTCTAGGCGTAGGTGCGGCTCAAAAAAAGCGTGATGCAGAAGAGAAAGCAGCGTTTGAAGCAATTAAACAAATTAAAAAAGTCTAAACAAAAGTGGGGCATATAATGAAATTTAAAAAACTTGAAATTTATGGTTTTAAATCATTTGCAGATAAACTTGAGGTTAAATTTGAATCTGGGGTTACAGGAATTGTAGGCCCAAACGGCTGTGGAAAAAGTAATGTTGCCGACTCTATTCGTTGGGTTATGGGCGAGCAGAGTGCTAAGTCTATGCGTGGTTCTAGCATGCAGGATGTTATTTTTAACGGCACTGATACAAGAAAACCTCAATCTTTTTCAGAGGTTTCATTATATTTTGACAATACTGAGAAAATTTTTCCTTTAGACTACGATGAGGTAGTTTTAACTAGAAAACTTTACCGTTCGGGGGAAAGCGAGTATGCAATAAACAAAAACCCATGCAGACTTAAAGATATTGTAGACACGCTTAGAGATTCTGGGCTTGGTAAAGATAGTTATTGTGTTATAGGTCAAGGTAAAATAGATGCTTTGCTTTCTGCGAAACCAGAAGAAAGAAGATCTGTTTTTGAAGAAGCTGCTGGTATTTCTAAATTCAAAAGTCGTAAAATAGAGGCGGAAAGAAAACTTGAGCGAACTAGAGATAATTTAACTAGGCTTTGCGATATTATATCTGAGCTTGAAAGGCAACTTGGTCCGCTAGCTAAGCAGTCGGAAAATGCAAAGAAATTTTTAGAATATAGAGATAAGCTTAAAGAACTTGAACTTAATATTTATGTTTACCAGTATGATTCTGCAAGTGTAAATAAGGCCACTATTCGTGAGAGGCTTGAGGCCATTGATGAAGAATTATCTCTTAAAACTGCAGAATTTGAGAAAGCGGTTGAAGCTTTTAATGAAAGTTCGCAAAAGATTCGTGAGCTAGACAGAACTATTGAACAGCTTAGAGATGAACTGCTTAATTTAACGGTTGGTTTAGAAAAGAAGAGTGGAGAAGCAAAGCTTATTCAAGAAAAAATTGGAAATTACAATCAAACTGCGGATAAACTAAAAACAGATATTGAGCAGGATGAAATTTTATCTAAAAACCTAGAGGAAGCTCTTAAAGAAAAACAAAAACAATTAGAAACGCTTGAGCATGTGATTGAAGAGCTATCAAGGCAAACTGAAAAAATAAATGCCGAATACTTAGAGATTGCCGATAGAATTCTTGCTGGCGAGAAGATGGCAGAAGAGCATGAGGGCGAAATTTATACGGCTTTAGACAAGTTGAGTGATGTTAAATCTAACTTGTCAAGCATAAAAACAGAAAAACAGGCACTAACTGATAAGAAGCAGGAAATTTTAGATAGGCAGGCTGAGGTTGCTAGTAAGATAGTTGGCTTTGAGGCAGAACTAAAAAGTCACAGGGAAAATTTATCAAAAATCCAGGCCGAAATTGATGACAAAAAGTTGAAGCAGCAGGAGTTGTCTGACAAAGCGCAAGATTATTTAGATAAAAACAATGACTATATAAAACAGTTAGACGACATGAAGGTAGACTACCACACAAAGTTATCTCGTGCTAGGGTTCTTCAAGAAATGCAAGAAGAGAATGAAGGGTTTATTGTCTCGGTTAAAAGGCTTTTAGAGCAGGCAAAAACTAATTCAACGCTTGGTGGTATGATTGTTGGCGTTGTGGCAAAACTTATGAAGGTGCCTGAAAAACTTGAAACAGCCATTGAAATGGCTCTTGGTGCGTCTGTGCAAAATATAGTAACAAAAAATGAAGATGACGCAAAATATATAGTAAACTATTTAAAGCAAAACAGGTTTGGCAGGGCAACATTTTTACCAATTGCCAGCGTTAAAGAAAGGGCGGTTCCAGACTATGTTAGGGCAAAGCTCAATGCAAAGGGTGTTTTAGGCGTTGCGAACGAGCTTATCACTTATGATAAAAAACTCGAGCCAATTTTTAAGCATCTTTTGGGTGGCACAGTTATTGTGGATAATCTAGACAATGCTGTTTCTTTGGCTAGAGCAACTTCTTATGCTGTAAAAATTGTAACTCTAGATGGCGACATTATAAATCCGCAGGGATCAATAACTGGTGGTAGTAAGAAAGAGGCAACAACAAATCTTATTGGAAGACAGCGTGAAATTGAAGATTTAACAAAGGCTTTAGAGGTTCAAAAAAATGATGTTAAAGAACTTCTTGAAAAGCAACAAAAACTAAAGGCAACTATTGAGGATAACAACTCAAAACTTATAAAACTTAATGAATCTTTGCACGAGAGCGAAGTTGCACTTGTTAAGGAAACAGACGAGATATATAGAATTGAAGATAGCGTTAGTGAACTAGAAAAAGAAAAACGCCAGTTAGATTTTTCTTTCGACACTATTCTTGATAGGCTAGATATGCTTGAAACAGCACTTGCTAAGGCGTCTAGCGAAGAGCAAGAAATGAACGACAAGAAGGATGAAGCAAACGAAAACAAAAAGAAAGAAAGCAGTAGGTTTGATAAATTAAGGAAGCAAAGGGAGTTGCTATATGACACATTAACTGAACTAAAAGTTAAAATGGCGTCAAGCATCTCTGAGCAAGCTTCACTTAGTGGCGATAAAGAAAGAATGGAAAATAGTTTGGCTGAAAGTAATTATCGCTTAAGAGAAAATAAACTTGAACTTCAAAAAACATTAACATTAGTTTCAGAGCTAAACAAGTCGCTTGAGGAAATGACTGAAGAGTCGGCTTATAAGGGTAACATGCAAGAACTTCAGACTGTTCGTGACAAGCTTGCGAATCTTGATGTTTATAAAACCCAGCTTCAGTTTGACATGAACACTGCAGACGAAAAGAAAATGGCAATGTCTGCTGAGATTCAAAGAGCAAATGACAAAAAAACCAAAGAAGAAATGAATCTTGCTAAAATTGATACCGACATTGAAACAATGCAAGAGCGCGTTTGGGAAGAATATAACATGACTTATGCCACGGCGGTTGAGTATAAATTGACCGACTTTGACCTTTCTGCTGGTATGGCAGAAGCTGGTAAAATTAAAAAACAAATCTCGGCGCTTGGATATGTTAATGTTGGAGCTATTGAAGAGCTTAAAGAGGTTACTGCTAGGTATGATGACATGGCAACTCAGCGTGATGATTTAAAAACAGCAGAGGCTGATCTTTTAAAGATAATCAAGGAACTCACAACCGAGATGGAAACAAGGTTTAAAACTCAGTTTGACCAAATAAATGTAAACTTCCAAAAAACCTTTAAAGAGTTGTTTGGTGGTGGAAGAGCTGAACTAAAACTTGAGGAAGAAGATAATTTACTAGAATGTGGAATAAACATTATAGCGGAGCCACCTGGTAAAAAACTTCAAAGCATTACTTTGCTTTCAGGTGGTGAGAGGGCTTTAACAGCTGTTGCTATATTGTTTGCAATTTTGAAATTAAGACCAATGCCTTTCTGTGTGTTAGACGAAATTGAGGCTGCACTTGATGATGCGAATGTAGAAAGATTTGCTAAATATTTAAAGAACTTTAGTAAAGACACGCAATTTATTGTTATAACTCACCGTAAGCCAACAATGGAGTTGGCTGATAGCTTATATGGTGTTACAATGGAAGAGAAAGGCGTTTCTAAAATAGTTTCGGTTAAGCTTAGTGATGCTATTAAACAGTCAAGTGAGGTTGCAAGTTAATGGGATTTTTTTCAAGACTATTCGAGGGAATGAAAAAGACTAAAAAATCTTTTTCAGAAAAACTTAAATACATTTTCACTGGAAATGATATTGATGAAGATTTTTATGAAGAACTTGAGTATGTTCTAATTTCATCAGATATTGGTGTTGAAACAACTGAATATATTATAGACGAACTAAAAGAAAGGGCAAAGAAAGGCAAACTTAAAAAAACTGAAGAGTGTAAAGAACTTTTAAAAGAAATTTTAGTAGAGATACTAACGCAAACAAAACCTGAGCCTTTAAAGTATCCATGCGCGATAATGGTGCTTGGGGTTAATGGAGTAGGAAAAACTACAACAATAGGAAAACTAGCCAAAAAATTTACAGACGAGGGGAAAAAGGTGGTTCTTGCCGCAGCAGATACTTTTAGGGCTGCAGCATCAGACCAACTTGAAATTTGGGCAAATAGAGCAAAAGTAAAAATTGTAACAAACGAGCATGGAGTTGACCCTGGAGCCGTGGTGTTTGATAGTATATCTTCAGCAAAGGCTAGAGGTGCTGATGTTTTGCTTATAGACACAGCAGGTAGGCTACACAATAAGTCGGTACTAATGGACGAACTAAAAAAGATTTCAAGAATTGTTGCAAGAGAATACCCAGAAGCCGAATATCATAAGATGATTGTTGTTGATGGAGCCACTGGGCAAAATGCTATAAGCCAAGTTGAGTTATTTAACGAAGCTCTTGAGCTAACCGATGTTGCAATAACAAAGTTAGACGGAACTAGTAAAGGTGGTTTCTTAGTTGGTCTTGCAAAAGACTTTGATATTGCAATAAGATATGTAGGTGTTGGGGAAACATCTGAAGATTTGATTGATTTCAATGCCAAAGAGTTTGTTGATGCAATTTTGTAAAATATACTTGACAGAATATAGTAAATATAATATAATGCAAGCGTAAAGTTTTTAAGCTTTACGCCTTTGTTTTTATATTTGGGTTAATTAGTATGGATAAGAATATAAAAAGTAGTTTAATGTTAGACTTTTATGGCAATTTATTAACAGACAAACAAAAAGAAATTTTAACCTTATATTTTGATTGCGATTCAAGCTTGTCAGAAATTGCAGTAGAATTTAACACGTCTAGGCAGGCCATATATGATAGTGTTAAATCAGCTGAAAAAGTGCTTGAAGAAACTGAGAGTAAATTAAAATGCGTTGAAAAGTTTTTGTGTAATAGAGAAATAATAATTGGCTGCATAAAAGAAATAAATCAAATAAACAACGAAAGTCCAAATAAAAAACTGCAAAATATAGCAAAAAAACTTGAAAAAGTGCTTCAAAACCAGTAAATTCATGATAATTTAGGAGAAAATGCTAATGGGGATGTTCTCAAGCCTTGGTGAAAAATTAAATCACATTTTTTCAAAATTAACAAAAAGAGGTAAACTTACAGAACTGGAAATAAAGCAGGCTATGCGTGAAGTTAGAGTTGCTCTTTTAGAGGCTGATGTTAATTTCTTAGTTGCTAAAGACTTTATAAATAAAGTAAGTGAAAAAGCTGTTGGAGAACAAATATTAACTAGCTTAACACCAGGTCAGCAAGTTATTAAAATTGTTAATGATGAACTTATTTCTTTAATGGGTAGCACGAATCAAAAACTTGAAGTTTCTTCAATGCCACCAACAGTTATAATGATGTGTGGTCTTCAAGGTGCTGGTAAAACAACCATGTGTGGAAAACTTGGACTCATGCTTAAAAAACAGGGTAAAAAGCCTATGTTGGTGGCATGTGATGTTTACAGACCAGCTGCCATTAGCCAATTAAAAATTGTTGCCCAGAATGCTGGTGTGGAGTTTTTTGAAAAAGGAACCAATAAGCCCGTTAAGATTGCCGAGGAAGCCATAGAAATGGCTAAGAAGAAAGGTGTTGACACTGTTATTATTGATACGGCTGGTAGATTGCAAATAAACGAAGAGCTTATGCAAGAACTTTTAGACATCAAAAAAGCTGTTTCCCCAACGGAGATTTTGCTAACTGTAGACGCGATGACGGGGCAAGAAGCTGTTAGTGTTGCCAAAGAGTTTGATGAAAAACTTAATTTAACTGGTGTTATTTTAACAAAACTGGATGGCGATACTCGTGGTGGCGCGGCTTTGTCTATAAAGGCGGTAACTGGAAAACCGATTAAGTTCTGTGGTATTGGGGAAAAGCTTGGTGATATTGAGCCGTTCTATCCTGATAGAATGGCATCAAGAATTCTTGGTATGGGTGATGTTTTAACCTTAATTGAGAAGGCTCAGGCAAACATGGATGAAGAGCAAATGAAAAAGCTTGAGGAAAACATAAGGAAAAACTCCTTTACCTTTGATGATTTCTTAGTGCAATTTGAACAGTTGTCTAAAATGGGCAATCTAACCGAGCTTATATCAATGATTCCAGGCATGGCAGGAAAGTTTCGTCCAGAAGACATGGATGAATCGAAAATAAAAACCTATAAGGCAATTATTCAGTCGATGACTCCTAAGGAGCGTTCAAACCCTGACTTAATTAAGGCTAGTCAGCGCAAGCGTATTGCTAAAGGCAGTGGAACTTCTATTCAAGAAGTTAATGCTCTAATTAAACAATTTGAGCAAACGAAGCTAATGATGAAAAATCAAAAGAATCCTAGGCTTCAAAAGATGTTTGGCGGAAGAAGATTTTTCTAAAAAGTGCAAAATTTATAAATTTCTAGTGAAAATCGTATAATATTTATTAAATTTGATATATTAAACTCTTTTGAGTTTGTATATATAAAAAAACTATGGAGGAATAGAAAATGGCAGTTAAAATGAGATTAACAAGACTTGGAGATAAGAAATCACCTTTCTATCGTGTTGTTGTTGCTGATTCTAGGAAAACTAGAGATGGCGAGTATGTTGATTTAATTGGTACATACAATCCTTTAAAAACTCCTGAAGAAGTAAACATTGATGTAGAAAAGGCAAAGAAATGGCTTTCTCAAGGTGCTCAGCCCACCGATACTGTTAAAGCTCTTTTGGTTAAGAGTGGTGCTATAGAGCAAAAGAAGCCAGCAAGCAAGTCTAAGAAAACAGCTTCTGAACCAGCAAAAAAAGCTAAGGCTGAGTAATGGAGGTATTATGAAAGATTTAATTTTATATATCCTTGAAAAGCTTGTAAGTAAGCCGGATGAAATTGTGATTGAAGAGTCAGTTAAGGGAAACACTTTAAATTATAATGTAAAAGTTAATCCTGATGACCTTGGTGCAGTGATTGGTAGAGGTGGAAAAATTGCAAACTCAATTAGAACCGTGGTTCGCTCTAGTGCCAAGAAGGAAAATAAAAGAGTTAACATTAGTTTTGAATAAAAAGAGTTGGTTAACTCTTTTTATTTTGCTTAGTTGTAGAGTGTTAAATGTGGTAGTGCTATAGAATTTTTATTTAAGTTATTTTGATGTAAAATAACATTAAATATATTGATTTGCAATTATAAAAAAATATGTTATAATTTGTAAAAAATGTAAGGAGAAGATTTATTTGGATAATATAATTTGCGTGGCAAAATGCAATAAACCACAAGGGGTTAGAGGCGAAATTAAAGTTACGGTGCTTATGAATAAACCAAACGATATTTGCAAATTAACAGCCTTAAAAACCGAAAACGAAGCCAATTTTCACAATATTGAACGCATTTTTGCGGTTTCTGGAGGATATGGGGTTAAACTTTCAGGAGTAGATACATATGAACAGGCAATGTTGTTTAAAGGAAAACTTCTTTACGCTAGCAAAAGTGAAGTTGATTTAATAATAAATGAAAATGATGTGTATATACAAGATTTAATTGGCAAAAAAGCAGTGCTAACCGATGGAACTTTTTTGGGTGAAATAGATGATGTAGAAAACTTCGGGGCAAATGATATTGTGTTTATTAAATCAAAAACGTATAAAAATTTGTCGTTTGCCAACATTGGTGGTATAATTGAAAAAGTAGATAATGATAACAAACAGGTAGTATTAAATAAGGAAGAATTTAATAAGGTTTGTGTTTATGACAATTAGGGGTGTTTATGAGGTTTGATATTTTAACATTGTTTCCAGAAATGTTTGACGGGCTAAAGGCTAGTTTAATTGGTAAGGCAACAAACAAGAAAATTCTAACAATTAACATTATCAATATTAGAGATTATTCGCTTGATAAGCACAAAAAGTGTGATGACTATACCTTTGGTGGTGGGCTTGGCATGCTTATGACCCCAGGCCCTATTTATAATGCAATAACTAGCATTGACGGTTATGAAAAGGCTTATAAAATATATTTGTCGCCAAAAGGGAATACTTTAAATCAGAAAAAAGTAAAAGCATTGTCAAACATGGAACACATAATTTTGCTATGTGGGCACTATGAAGGTGTTGACCAAAGAATTATTGACATGCTTATTGATGAAGAAATTTCAATAGGTGATTTTGTTTTAACGGGTGGCGAAATTCCTGCTATGGCAATTGTTGATAGTGTTTCTAGGTATTTACCTGGTGTGCTGGGAAAAAGTGAGTCGGCAAATGATGAAAGCTTTTCAAACGGTTTGCTTGAATATCCTCAATACACAAGGCCTGCAGAATTTATGGGGCTGAAGGTGCCAGAGGTTCTTTTGTCTGGAAACCATGCTGAGATAGCTAAATGGCGTGAAGGCCAAGCTAAAATAATTACAGAGAAAAGGCGACCAGATCTAATATCGAAAAATAATCATAAAAATTAAAACTGCAAAATTGCTTGCAAGGTGGTGTAATATGCGTATAAATTGGTTTCCTGGTCATATGAAAAAGACGCTGGAAAGTATTGAAAACAATGTTAAAAATGTAGATTTGGTGTTGTATGTTCTTGATGCTAGAGCTTTTTTGTCGTGCTTAAATCCAAAAATTGATGAAATAGTTAAGAACAAACCAATCTTATATATATTAAATAAAGCCGACTTAATTTCAACGCAAGATTTATCAAGTATGATAAAATGGTTTAGTGATAAAGGTAAATTTGTTTTAGCTCTTCAGGGCACAAGCTCTAGTTCCAAAGCAGTTTTGTTATCAAAATTAAAAGAGTTAACTAAAGATAAATATGAAAGGTCTAAATTAAAAGGAGTAGAACCGATCTTTAAAGTTATGGTTATTGGAATTCCAAATACTGGTAAATCAACAATAATTAACACTCTTTGCGGAACGAAAAAGACTATGACAGGAGATAAAGCTGGGGTGACTAAAGACAATCAATGGGTTAGAATAACAGATAATTTTGCTTTGCTTGATACTCCTGGTACTTTATGGCCAAAATTTGAGGATGAAATGGTGGCTTTAAAACTTGCATTTATTGGCAGTATTAAAAAGGAAGTTATAGATGAAGAAGAACTTGGTTTTGAACTAATTAAATACATGATATCTTATTATCCTAATTTTTTAAGTTCTAGATATGGTGTTACTAATTTTGAAAGGGAACCTGTAGAAGTTTATGACGATATATTAAAAAGATTAGGCTGTATAATGCGGGGTGGAGAACTAGATTACACAAAAGGTGCTGTTAAAGTTTTAGAAGATTTTAGAAGCGGGAGGATGGGGCAAATTTGTTTAGATAAGGTTTAAATTAAGTTTTGATACCATATTTTAATAATTTCTAAACATTTTTGCGTTTTTTATGAAAAAACTTTACAATATAGAAGAAAAGAAAAGGTTGGAGAATGAACTTTATTTAGCTGGTTATAACTTTATTGGTGGTGCAGACGAGGTTGGCAGAGGACCGCTTGCAGGGCCAGTTGTTTGTGCTGCAGTTATATTACCTAAAAACTCTAATATTATTGGCATTGATGATAGTAAAAAGTTATCTGCTAAAAAACGAGAAGAGCTTTATGATAAAATAATTGCAGATGCCATATCTTATAGCATTGAATATGTATTTGAAGATGAAATTGACGATATAAATATTCTTAATGCAACTAAAAAATGTATGAGCAAGGCTATAAACAATCTTAGTGTTAAGCCAGACATAATGCTTATTGATGCTTTAACTGGACTTGATATTAAATGTGAAAGTAGGGCGATAGTTCATGGAGATGCTATAAGCTATTGCATAGGTGCAGCAAGTATATTAGCTAAAGTTTCTAGAGATAGATTTATGGATGCACTAGATGAAAAATATCCTGTTTATGGTTTTAAGCAAAACAAAGGTTATGGAACAAAGCAGCACATAGATGCTCTTTATAAATATGGACCATCAGAGGTGCATAGAAAAACATTTTTAAAATTTTTACCAAATATCAATAAGTAATTAGGAAGATAAATTTTTATGAATAATATTTACAAGGGTGCCATGGGAGAGGCTATGGCAGAAAAATATTTGATAGAAAAGGGTTATAAAATACTTTCAAAAAACTGCAAATTTGCAGGGGCAGAGCTTGATATTGTTGCTATTTATCCAGTTAAAACCCAAAAAAAAGATATAAAGCGTGAATATAATAACAGTGAGGTTAAATCTAAAGTTGCACTGAATTGTAGGCTTTCTGCACTTCAAGATATTTTAGTTTTTGTTGAGGTTAAATATAGTTCTACTATAGTTTTTGGAGAACCCATGGAGAGGGTAGATAAGCATAAACAAAAACAAATTATAAAAGCCGCCGAACTTTATATATATAAGAATAAACTTAATATGCCATGTAGGTTTGATGTTGTATCTATAGTTGGTAAGGATATATGCCATATTGAAAGCGCGTTTGAAGCATAGTATTGCTTGATATAATTTTATATTATATTTATTAAAATACTTGATTTTAATTGTTTTATATGATAAAATACCAGTACATTTTGAGTGGTCCTCTGCGTTTTGAGCTAGCATGAACACTCGACCATACTATAAAGGAGGCAAAAACATGAATATCATTGATGCTGTTGAGAAAGAAGGTATGCGCACTGATATCCCTCAATTTAACATTGGCGACACTGTGAAGGTTTTCGTTAAAGTTGTTGAAGGCAACCGTGAAAGGCTTCAGGGTTTTGAAGGTGTGGTAATAGCTCGTAAGCATGGTGGAATTAGAGAAACATTTACCGTTAGGCGTGTGTCTTTCGGTGTTGGTATTGAAAGAACTTTCCCTTTGCACTCACCAAAGATTGATCATATAGATGTTGTTAGAAAAGGTGATGTTAGACGCGCTAAACTTTATTATCTTCGTGAACGTTCTGGTAAGAGTGCTAAGATAAAAGAAAAGAAATAAAAAAATTAAGAGTCCTTTGTTAAGGGCTCTTTTTTTGTTTAAATTATATTTACTACATAAAACTTATTGAAGAATTAAATTTTAATAATTGCCAAAAATTTTATAGTTTGATATACTAAACGAAAGTAAATAATTGATTTGGAGTTAATTATGAAAAATAAGCTAGTACTAATAGACGGCAATAGCATACTTTATCGTTCGTTCTATGCTTTGCCATCACTTATGACGGCAGATGGCCAGTACACGAATGCTATATATGGATTTGCAAATATTCTTGTGAAAACCATAAACGAATTGAAGCCAACGCATATTGGGGTTGCTTTTGATGTGGCTAAAAAAACTTTTAGAAATGATATTTATTCAGACTATAAAGCAACTCGTAAACCTATGCCAGAAGAGCTTCGCTCTCAAGTGGCTCCCGTTAAAGAAATGCTTAAGCTTATGAATATTACAGTGTTAGAAAAAGATGGTTTAGAGGCTGATGATATATTAGGTACAATTTCTAAACGATTTGATAACGAGGCGCAAATTATTATAGTTACTGGCGATAGGGACACTCTTCAACTTATTTCAAAAACCACCTCTATTTATTTTACTAAAAAAGGTATATCCGATGTTAAGATAATGGATAAAGAGGCTTTAAGAGAAGAGTATGGTATTGAGGCTGAAAGTATTGTAGATTTAAAAGCTCTTCAGGGCGACACTTCAGATAATATTCCTGGAGTTTTTGGTATTGGAGAAAAAACAGCCTTGGAACTTGTTCAAAAGTATGGAACAATAAAAAATATTTATAAAAATATTGAAGAAATAAAACAAAATATTAGAAAAAAACTTATTGTTGGCAAGGACATGGCCGAAATGTCGTTTAAACTTGCCAAGATAAATAGAGAGGTTGATATTGATTGTAAACTAGAAGATTTAACTTACGATTTCCCTTTTTCAGAGCAAGTTTATGAATTTATGGAAAAATGTAGATTTAATAGTTTGCTTAAAAGAGAAGATATTTTTGGGAAAAAGAGCGTAGAAAGCAAGAAACTTAAATTCGAGTGTAAAAACATTGAATCTATAAATCATTTGCAAAACATGCTTAAAACTATTGAAGAAAATGGTTTGTTTTCTGCATATATTGACGATGATGATAATTTCTATTTCTCATCTGGAGAAAATGAATGGATTGTTCGCTCGGTTTTAGACATGTTTTCTTTTCTTGGGCATGAGGGCAATATATATGGCATTTTGAAACCTATTTTTGAAAATGAGAACATTCGAAAACTATTTTTTGATAGTAAGCTTATGAGGCATAAATTGCAAAGTAAGGGAATTAACATTTGTGGCAAGTTTGAGGATATAAGTATTATGGCACATCTTGTTGAAGGAGTGTCGATTAAGTATCCTGAAGATGTTCTTGAAGGGCCTGGGCTTAATATTAAAAATCCAGCAAGAAGTATTTGTTTGGTTTACAATAGCCTTTTAGAAAAGCTTAAAGAGTATGGTATGGAAAAACTATACTACGAAGTTGAGTTGCCTTTGTCTGTAGTTTTGTTTGATATGGAAAATGCAGGTTTTAAGGTAGATAGAAACAGGGTAGACGAGTTGGGCTCGCTATATAAAACTGAAATAGATAGCCTTGTTGACCATATATATAAACTGGCTGGGGAGCGATTTAACATAAATTCAGCAAAACAACTTGGAGATATTTTGTATGACAAATTGGCATTGCCGCATAATAGAAAAAAATCTACCAGCGCTGAGGTTTTGCAAGAAATTGTAAATTCGCATGAAATCGTGCCTGTTATTCTAAGATACAGAAAGGTTACAAAACTATATAGCACTTACATTGAGGGGTTAAAACCACATATTGATAAAAATAATATTGTTCACACTAGCTTTAAACAGACCTTGACCACAACGGGAAGATTGTCTAGCGTTGAACCAAATCTTCAAAACATTCCTATACGCTCGGATGAAAGTAGAGAAGTTAGAAGTATATATGTTGCTAGAAGTGAGGACAATGTTTTAATAGATGCAGATTACTCTCAAATTGAGTTAAGGTTGCTTGCTCATTTTTCGGGCGATCCGTTCTTTATGGAGGCATTTAATAAAGGTTATGATATCCACACGCAAACAGCGTGCCAAGTTTTTGGAGTTTTAAAAGAAAATGTTACTTCTGAAATGCGTAGAATTGCTAAAATAGTAAACTTTGGAATAATTTATGGAATTAGTGATTATGGATTGGCACTTGATTTAAAAACTTCAACAAAAGAAGCAAGAGCCTTTATAGAAAACTTCTACGCGAATCATCCAAAAGTTAGAGAATATATGGATGAGGCTGTTAAAACCGCAAGAGAAACGGGAAGGGTTTCTACTTTGCTTGGCAGAACAAGAAGAATGCTTGATATAAATTCAAGCAACTACTTAATAAGAACTAGGGCAGAGAGAGCAAGCCAAAACATGCCTCTTCAAGGCTCCGCAGCCGACATAATTAAGCTTGCAATGCTTAAGGTTTATAAAGCATTAAAGGAAGGTAACTTTGAGGCTAAGCTTATAATGCAGGTTCATGATGAGCTTATTATAGACTGTCCGATAAAGGAAAAGGATGCTGTTGAGAAACTTGTTCGAGAGGCTATGAATTCTGCGTATGAATTGAAGGTTCCGCTTGTGTGCGATGTAACCTCTTCATATAGATGGTCGGATGGACATTAAAAAAAGAACCATATATTTTATGGTTCGAAATTTTCGTTTGGTTCTTCAGTAGTAAGACTAGTAAAGATGCTCATTTGGGCGTCTTTTTTTTCTAATGAGGATGGTTTTAAAAATGTAGACAGAAAGTTACTCATATTTAGCGATTTATTATAACTTGTGTTTTGCATGTGTCTAATGCAGATTTTATTTCTCCTTGAGTTATAACTTCTGTGTTTAACTCTATTAAATTTGCGAACTTTGCACTATTAATTAGTTGATTTTGTGAATTTCTTTCCTTAATTTTACTTTTATGTTAATTTTAGCACAGAAATTTCACAACTTCAATGCGGTTTTTAATTAAAATTTGTTTGATTGCATAAAATAAAAAGATGAAAGAACGAACAATTTTCGCAATATTTGGCTTAATTGGTGGTTTATGCTTAATACTATCAATTATATTATTTGGTTTTAATATTGTTTATCCATTTAAATATAAAAACCTAATAGTTAAGTATTGTGATGAATATGCTTTAGAGTATAGTTTGGTAGCAAGTATAATTTATAGTGAAAGTAGATATAAAAATGATGCAGTTTCTAGCAAGGGGGCTATTGGGCTTATGCAGATTATGCCAACCACTGCGAAGAGCTTTTATGGTGGTGATGATTTTGAATTGAGTTTACTTTATGACCCTGGTATAAACATTGAGATTGGTACAAAATATTTGAGTTATCTGTTTAATAAATATAATGACGAAACAACGGTTCTTGCCTGTTATAATGCTGGCGAGGGAACTGTTAGAAAATGGATGGGTGAAAATTTGTGTTTAGAAAAAACGCAAATTAGATATCAAGAAACCTTAAATTATGTTGAAAAAGTGCAAAAAACCAAAAAAATTTATGTTTATCGATTTTAATGAGCCACTTTTGTGTTTGTTATTTTAAGTGAAAAAAATTATTTAATATAAGTTGCTAATAAAATTTATTTATAATATAATAAGCATAAACGGAGGAGAGTGCCATGAAAGATATTTACGAGTTAATTATTGATGATAAGCTTTTCCAAAAATTTTTAAATCGAAAATTTGCATACCTAATTTCTGTTAATGATAAAGCTAAACAACTTTATAAACAAGATAATTTGCTAACATTGAAAAGTGATAATCAAAGTGAAAAAAAAGTTATAAAAGCAAAGGTTTCTTCGCTACTTTTCTTTACAACCCTAAAAGAGCTTGTAGAAATGGTTGGAAAAGATAAATGCGGTTTCCGCGAAACAACTTCTGTAGATGCTATAGAGGATATTTTTCGTGATAGATTTAACGCTAAAGACATTGAAAAATATGGTTTTGTAGCAATAGGTGTTGAACTATTAAAAGATTAGGTGGTAAAAGTGAAAGAGATTAACGAAAAATATTTTCAGTATAAAAACTCATCAAATGTTAAGAACTCAATTGACGATGAACTTATAGAGGGCGAAAAAATTTTGTGGCGAGCGAAACCAAAACGCGGAGCATACATTTGGTCGAATGTGCTTAAGATGTTGCCCTTTGCCCTTATTTGGCTAGCAATTGATGTTGCGTTTATTGTTGTTTTAGCTAAATATGCGGGTGGTATGCCAACATTTGTTTGGTTTATTCTTGTTCCATTTTTTATTATTCATCTAACCCCTGTTTGGCTTTGGATATATGGAATGATTAGAGCAAATATTGAACATAAAAACATAGAATATGCCTTTACCAACAAAAGAATTATCATGCGTTCAGGGGTGATTGGTATAGACTTTCGCAATATATATTACTCAGACATTGTTAGTGTTAATTTGAAAGTTGGCATCATAGATAAATTATTTAAGGTTGGGGATATATATTTAAAAGCAAAAACCGAATCGGTTGTTTTGTTTGATATTAGCGAGCCATATGTTGTGCTTAAAGCCTTGCAGCAAATTAGTTTAGACATTAAGGCGGATATTTATTTTCCAAACGAGCTTCGACCTAGCAAAAACACGGGTTATAATACAAACTAAGAATT
>USTP01000008.1 GCA_900557695.1 uncultured Thermoanaerobacterales bacterium
TTTTTCTATGGCTAGCAAAGGACAAAAATTTAGTAAATATACTGATGAATTCAAAAAAAATATTGCTTTACAGCATATCGACGAAAGAAAATCTTACGGCTATTTATCTAAAACATATGGTATACCAAGCGGAACAATTGCAACTTGGGTCAGAACTTTTAATTTAGGCAACAAAAATATGTCAGATAACCGCGGTAGACCTAAGATAGATGATGAAATAGACTACAAAGAAAGATATGAAATACTAAAAAATTACCAAGCCTTCCTAAAGGCACAACGAGAGAAAAAGTAATTTTTATCAATGCTAATAAACATAGATATAAACTACAAAATATGTTCTCTGTGTTAGATATTTCAAAGAGAACATATTATCGTTACCGAAATAGTGAAGATAAAGATTACTACGACTATGTTCTAATTAAAGAAATCTTTGAAGAAAGCAAAAGAACTTATGGTTATCGTAGAGTTTGTGAAGGTTTGTTGGTTAAATATGGTGTAACTTTTAACCACAAAAAAGTAGCTAGGATTATGCAAAAATATAATCTTAAACCAGAATATATTAAGAAATTAAGACCTAATCTCACTTACAAAAGAATTCAAGAAAATGTTAAACCTAATCTAATCAAAAGACAATTTAATGTAGATAGTCCAAATATGGTTTGGACTACGGACATAACTTACTTAATATATAACAATAAAAGATTGTATTTATCTACAATTCTAGACCTGTATGATAGAAAAGTAGTGGCATATAAAATATCTAAATTTAACAATATTCCATTAGTTGTAGATACCTTAAATGAAGCAATAGCAAAAAGAAAAGATGTGAAAGGAACCATCATTCACAGTGACCAAGGTTTCCAATACACATCTTACGAATACAAAGCCATTTGCGAATCCAATGGAATACAAATATCTATGTCTAGAAAAGGTACTCCAATAGATGACTCTCCAATGGAGAGTTTTCATGGGATTCTCAAAAAAGAAACTTTGTATAATAATGATATCAAAAGTATAGAAGAATATCAAGCGTTAGTTGAAGATTGGATAGAATTTTACAATACAAAGAGATTAAAAAATAGGAAGAAATCTAAAATTTCTCCCTAAGTCCTTTTTTATTTTGAGTGACCCCTACGGGGTTCACTTCATTATTGGCCTAATTTTTTTATTTTAAAAAATAATTACAATTTTCTTCTTCCAAGATTTATATAATCTTTGTGTTTTTTGCGAGCCATATCTAAAAATTTTGAAGCTCCGCCCCAAGAATAATTAACATAGAAAATAATAAAGTTGCTATTGTTAATTATCCACTCATTTTTGTGAGAAATAATATACCTAGGTAGGCAATTTTCAAGTGATGGGTAGATAACTTCGTCGTAAGTTCTTTCAATGTGAGTTTTTTCAACCTCATTAGAAATCTTGGCTAAATTCTCGGCAATTAAAATTATTTTTATTTGTGGGAAACTTTTTTTCAGTTCTTTTAAGCATTGCAAACAAAAAGAGTCGAACATACCTCTTGCTCCTATGTAGAAGTTTGTAATGTTTTTATTTATTATTAAATCTGTTATTGTTTCCTTTAATTTTTTTGTGGTTTCTTCGTCTGCCAAGAAATCTCTATGTCCAAAAAAACTACATGCATTCATAATCGGCTCCTCAATTCACACACTTGGTGAAAGTTATAAAATATTTTTAATTGTTATATAAACTTTAGCTTATATTGAATAACTTGTCAAACAAATAGCGTGTTTACACACGGTAAATTTAGAAAATAATATTGATAAACTCTAAATAATAGGGAGTATCATTATGACAACACAAAAAGCAGTTGCTTTAAGAATATCTAATTTACTGATTAAAAACCATATGACGCAGTATGCCTTATGTAAGAAAATTGCAATGAGTGAGGAAACACTTCGTTCAATTCTTTCAGAAAGATATAAAACTGTGAAATTAGACACGATTATTTTGATTTCGGATGGCTTTGGAATGACGCTTCAAGAATTTTTTAATGACGAACTTTTCAATAGAGAAAATTTGGATATTTTATAAATATATTTTCATTTAACAGAAGGGCTTTTAATTTAGTCCTTTTTATTTGCTGTTGTGTGGTAAACATAAATTATATTTGGTGTGCAATATATATATTGTATGGAATTAGGCACCAATATCTAAAATTCTTCTTTATTTTAATTGCTTAAAACACGCAAATCTAGTAAAATATTATAGTAATATTCTAAAGGAGAATTTTATGGCTGAAGAGAATGAAATTATAGACGAGATTTTTTTAGAGTTTGAAGAAAAAAATGATAAGGCTATTTCGCACTTTAAAAATGAGCTTTTGTCAATCAGGGCGGGCAGAGCGAATCCCCATGTTTTAGACAAGATAACTGTTGATTACTATGGAACCCAAACTCCACTTGCTCACGTTTCAAACATATCTGTTCAAGATGCTAGAATGCTTGTGATTGCCCCTTGGGACATTTCGCTTGTTAAAGAAATAAACAAAGCAATTTCTGCGTCCGATCTTGGGTTAAACCCATCAGACGATGGAAGAGTTATAAGGCTAACTTTCCCAGCGTTAACAGAGGATAGAAGAAAAGAGCTTGTTAAAAGCACTAGAAAGATAGCAGAGGAAACAAAAGTTATTTGCAGAAACGCTAGGCGTGATGCTCTTGATGAACTTAAAAAACTTAAAAAAGATGGGACTATTTCTGAAGACTTAATGGGAGTTTACGAGAAAGATGTTCAAAAAACTCTAGACTCTTGCATTGCTAAAATTGATGCGCTGATGGATGAAAAAGAAAAGGAAATAATGCAAGTTTAGTGGAAAATTTTGATGCACTTATAGGAGAGCCTCTAGATTTAGTTAAATCAAAACTCGAAAAAGAAGGTTTTGTTGTTAAAGTTTTTAAGTGTTCTAAACCAAAGATAAAGACAAGTGATGAGCTTGTTATAAAAATTGAAAAAAGTGCTGGCAATGAAGTGGTGATTATTGCTGGCGACTTTTTAATAAGTATTTGAGGTAGAAAACATGGCGTGGTTTAGAAAGAAAAACAAAGCTAAAGAATTAAATAATGAAAACATACCAAAGCATATTGCCTTTATTGCAGATGGTAATGGCAGGTGGGCTACTGAGCGTGGCTTGCCTCGTTTTGAAGGGCATAAAGCTGGAAGAGAAACAATAAAAAGAGTTCTTGATAGGTGTTTTGAAAGGGGTGTTGAAACGGTATCTTTGTACTGTTTTTCAACCGAGAACTTTAACAGACCAAAAGAAGAGGTTGAATATATTTTTAACTTGTTTAGGTCGATGAAAGATATTGGTTTGTCTTTAATTAAGCGTGATGCTAGATTTCATTTAATGGGCGACCTTAGCATGCTTCCTAGCGATATTCAGGAGCAAATGATTAGCATTACCAATCAAACTAAAGATTGCAAATCGCATATTTTAAATTTTGGCTTTGCTTATGGCGGGAGGCATGAGATTGTTTCAGCTGTAAACAACTTAATAAAAGATGGCGTTGAGGTTGTAACAGAAGAAACTTTTGAAAAGTATCTTTACACTGCTGGTATTCCAGACCCCGACTTAATAGTTCGTGCAAGTGGGGAACAGCGTCTTTCAAACTTTATGCTTTATCAGGCGGCTTACAGCGAATTTTACTTTCCATCTAAGTATTGGCCTGATTTTGACGAGAATGTTGTAGACGAGTGTATAGAGGCATACCAAAAACGCAAAAGAAGATTTGGTAAGATTTAAAAAACGCAAATTTTACCAAGAATAGGAGAAAAAACGATGTTAAAACGCACAATCACGGGTTTTTTTATACTTTTATTTACTGCAGGCTTTATAGCTTTAAGAGAAGTTTCCATATACTTTTTTGATGCTTTTGCTTTAATTTTAATCTATGGAAGCATTGTGGAAATGACTTTGGCTTGCAAGTTTTCAAATAAAAAGATAGAAAAAGTTATATTGTTTTTATACCCAGCAGGGCTGGCGTGCATCTATATTTTCTCAACTAGTTTGGTTATGAGTTTGCTTTTGCAACTATCACTTGCTTTGCTCTGCTTTGTTGTTTTGATGGCAAAAGAACTTATAGTTAATGCAATAATAAGAAAAAATGGCGACACTATTTCTGACGAGGTTGAATTAAACAAAAGCTTGCTTCAAGAAACTAGAAACACTATGGACATCATCTTGTACCCAACAACTCTTCTTGGTTTTCTTATTGGAATAAATCACTTTGGACTAAATCTTGGTTATGTGGGAATAATACTTACATTTGCTATAACAATGTTTACAGATGTTTTTGCATATTTGTTTGGCGTTATGTTAAAAGGTCCAAAAATGGCTCCTGAAATTTCGCCTAAAAAGAGTGTGTCGGGGATGATATTTGGTGCTCTTGGTGGTATGCTAGCATCAGGACTTGCGTATTTGGCGTTTGTTCACTATGGCTTGCTAGGCTCTAACTTTGCACAGTTGTCTACTGGCGAGGGAATTGCCCTGTTTGTTTTACTAGGAGTGGTTGGAACATTCCTTACTCAGTTTGGCGACCTAGTGGCATCGGCGTACAAAAGGAAAGTTGGAATTAAAGACTTTGGCGCAATTTTTCCAGGGCATGGCGGATTTATGGATAGGGTAGATGGTCTTATGTTTACAGGAACGCTAGTTTACACGCTGTTTGCTTTATTTCTACTTATTTAAAGGCGGTTTTTATGGTTAATTTTCTTTACATTTTGTTGGCTCTTGTGGTGCTTATGGTGCTAATAACAGTGCATGAATTTGGGCACTACACTGCGGGTAAAATATTTGGGTTTAAAATAAATGAGTTTGCTATTGGTTTTGGTCCCAAGATTTATAAAAGGGTGAATAAGAAAACAGGAGAGGTTTTTTCTATCCGTTTGCTTCCTCTTGGTGGCTTTTGTGCGTTTGAGGGCGAGGATGAGGACAATCCAAGTAAAGACGCTTTCAACAATCAAAAACCATGGAAAAGGTTATTAGTGCTAGTTTCTGGTGTGCTATTTAACTTTATTTTTGGAATTATAACGGCTGTAATATTTTTAATGGTTAACGGCTATGCTCAGCCATGCATAGCTGGCTTTTCTCCAAACAACCCCAATAACGGCATATTAAAAAAGGGCGATATTATAACTCATATAAATGGGGAAAGCATTGAAATATACCGCTCTATGGCAGACCTTACAAGTAAAATTGAAATGGGCGAAAATATAACGATAACTGTTAATCGTGGCGGCGAGATTGTTACGGTTGAGAATGTACAAAAATATTTAACCAAGGCTTTCTTCTTTGTTTCAAATTCTGCAAATATTGAAAACGCAATCTTCGATGTTGGCGGAACAAATGCGTGGAGCGTAGAAGAGTTTGAAAACTACATCATGCAAATAGTGCCAACCCTTAACGAAGAAACTGGCGAGTATGAAAAATTTACTCACAATGGCATTTTTTATAAGGCAGATGGAACGGTGTATACTGATGACGAGCTTATAGAACTTGCTGGCATCACACTATCTACTCCAAACGAAAGCATAGGTTTTATCTATTATAACACCCAGGCTCACTATGGTTTCTTTGAAGCTTTATTAAAAGCTTGGCCTTTCTGCTTTTATATTTGTGGGTTAATCTTGTCGGCTCTTGGCGGTTTATTTACTGGCTCTACTGCTATTTCAGAGCTTGGCGGAACTGTTACTGCTATTTCTCAAATTGCTGAAATTTCGCAGATAGGGTTTACATCGTTCTTGCTGCTTTTGCCAATGCTTAGCATGAATTTGGCACTGTTTAACATCTTGCCAATTCCAGCCCTTGATGGTGCACGGTGCGTGTTTGTTCTTATAGAGTGGATATTTAGAAAACCTGTACCTAGAAAAATTGAAAATATCATCCATACCGTGGGCTTATTTGTGCTGCTGGGGTTTGTGGTGTTTTTAGATGTTTACCACTTTTTCATTCTTTAAGGGCATATTTCGCGCGATTAACTATGTTGCTCCAAACTGGCAAGACAGGGGATTTACATTTAAGTAAACCCCCGTGCCTCGACCAGTTTAGAGCGCCTCGTTACTCACGCAAACTATGCCCTTAAAGGGCTGAAGTGCGAGCATAGGAAGATATAATAGAAGAACAAAGATTAAAAACAAGGGCATATTTCGCACGATTAACTTTGCCCACCAAACTGGCTTGGCAGGGGATTTACATTTAAGTAAACCCCCGTGCATAAAGTTAAATTGTAATAAGCCTAGGCACTTAAACTTAGGGCAACTTATGCCCAGGTCACGCTTTTTCACATTTGCGATTTACACTTTCATAGGAAGAAAAATGGAAAACACGAATATTGAACAAGAGTTAAACAATAAAACATTAAACAAATTCGGCTTTAAGCTGAAAGGTGCCACTCTTGATAAAAAGAGCGGTATTTGCTGTGTTGAGTTTTTCTATAGTGATGGAGTTATTTTGTCACAAAGTGATAGAAAAGAATGTGAAGAGTTTGTAAAACAAATGTTGCCCGAAGGCTTTACATATGAAATCAAATTTGTAAAAAATTTCGTATCTAAAGAGGCCGTAGTAAACTATGCCACAAAATATCTTAAAGAAAATCATCCTTCAATAAAATTTGTTATTAAAAACACTATAAGTGATGATAAGCAAAAGGCTGTTATTATTAGTGTTGAAAATCAAGTTTTGGAATATGTTAATAAAAAGCAAATTGCTGAAGAACTTGAAAACAAATTTAAAGAAGATTTCTATCAAGATATTGTTGTTAAGTTTGAGATAAACGAAAACGCCAATGGTGACCAACTACCTTTTGAAGATGAAATCGACTATTCATGCTTTATATCTGAGCCTGCTGATAGGTTTATCGAGGTGAGTGAGGTTGAGCCCATTGTTGGTAATTTAACAGAGAACCTTGCTTATTATATTAAAGATAAAACCAAGCCTGAAGAAAACGTTGTTTTATGCGGGAAAATACTTTTTATAAAAGAGTTTTCGTATAAGTCGAAAAGAGGGAAGAATAAAAACCAAGACGAAGAAAAAAAGCAGGAAATCAAAGATAGTGAGATTGAGAACAGTAAGAGTGAAGAGGAAGGCAAAGATAAAAAGTTTTTCAAATTTACTATCGAGGACTTCACGGGAAAAATGTCGTGCGTGTTTTTTGCTAGCAAACAAAACTACGAAAATGTGGAAAAGCTTGCAAGCAAAGACACCGTTATTGTTTCAGGACAGCTTGAAGAGAGCAAGTACAATGGTGAATTAGATTTAAAGGTTAAAAATATAAGTAGGTGCGTGTTGCCCTCGTCTTTTAAAGAAGAGATTATTTTTAAAGAAGAACCTAAAAACTATAGATATGTTTTTCCAGAGCCTGTTGAGTATTATTCCCAGGTGGACTTATTTACAAGTGAGCAAAAGCAAACCAATGAATTTTTGCTAAATCACGACATTGTTGTTTTCGACTTTGAAACCACAGGGCTTGCTCTTAACGGAAGCGACAAAATTATTGAAATTGGTGCAGTTAAAGTTGTTAAGGGGAAAATTGTAGAAAGGTTTATGAGTTTTGTAGACCCTAAGATGCACATTCCAGAAAAATCTACAGCGGTTCATGGAATCACAGATGCGGATGTTAAGGGAGCCCCAACTTATGATGAAGTTTTAGCGGACTTTTATAAATTCACAAGAAACTGTTATCTTTCTGGTTATAATATAGTTGGGTTTGACTGCATTTTTTTAAACCATTTTGGAAGAAAAAGTGGTTATAATTTCGATAACCCTGTTATAGATGTTTATAAGCTTGCGCAAAAAGGCGTTCGTGGAATTAAAAATTATAAGCTTGGCACGGTGGCTGCCAAACTTAACGTTACGCTTGATAATGCCCATAGGGCTGTGTTTGACACTATTGCAACAGCTGAAGTGCTGTTTAGGCTGAGTGAAACCATGCAAATTGATTAAACTCGCAAAAATTTTTTCGCATAAATACTTGCAAAACGGTTAATATAATTGTATAATACAAATAGTTATAGCGTTTCTTTGGGAGTGGCAAGAGCCACTCCTAAAATTTTGTTTAAACGCGCAAGAATAAAAAAGGAGGAAATTGTGGCAAATATAAAAAAACAGGTTGAAGACCTTGTAACCCCTATTGCAAATAGTTTTGGGCTAGAAATTGTTGAAGTTGCTTATGAGAAAAAAAGCGACGGTATGAACTTAACAATTTATATTGATAAAAAGGGTGGGGTTACCATTGATGACTGTGAGAAACTTCATAACGCTATTGATGAACCTTTAGACGAACTTGACCCAACAAATGGGCAGTCATACACATTAAATGTTTCATCTCCAGGGCTTGATAGAGAGTTAAAAACCGATAGAGATTTTGAGAGAAACATTGGTGAGGTTTTAGAGATAAACCTTTTCAAAAAAATTGGGCTTTCTAAAAAGTTTGTGGGAGAACTTAAAAAGGTTGATAGTGAAAATATAGTTATTGTTACTTTGAAGGGCAAAGAAATGCAAATTAACCGAGATTTAATTTCTAAGGCCACTAAGTATATAGATTTTAAGGAGATTAAAGATGATTAACAAAGATTTCTTTCTTGCTCTTGACGAGCTTGAAAAACAAAAAGGTATCAAAAAAGAGTTTTTTATTGAAACTTTAGAGTCGGCATTGGTGGCGGCTTATAAGAAAAACTTTGGCGAGGCAAAAGCAGTATCGGTTAAGCTTAACCCAGAGAAAAACACAATAAAAGTTATTGCGTATAAAACAGTAAAAGAGGTTGTTGAAGATCCAAACACTGAAATCAGCCTAGAAGAAGCTAAACAGATAAAGAAATCTTACAAAGAGGGCGACCAGGTTGGGGAAGAAATAACCCCAAAAGACTTTGGAAGAATTGCTGCTGGAACTGCTAAGCAGGTTGTAACTCAAAAGCTAAGAGAAGTTGAAAGAAGTATGGCTTATGGCGAACTTGAAGAAAAGGTAGACACTATTATCAGCGGAATTATTCGCCGTCAGGAAAATGATACTTACTATATTGAGCTTGCAAACACAACAATTGAAGGCGTGTTAATGCCATCCGACCAAATTCCTAGCGAAAGGTATGCTATTAACGATAGAATTAAGGTATACATTAGAAAGTTAAGGGAAACCGCAAGAGGGGTTCAAGCCATTGTTTCAAGGTCGTGTCCAGGCTTTGTTAAAAAGCTATTTGAAAACGAGGTTCCAGAAATTTCTTCGGGGCATGTGGTTATAAAGAATATTGTTCGTGAAGCTGGCTACAGAACCAAAATGGCAATATATAGTGACGACCCTCAAATAGACCCTCTTGGTGCTTGTGTGGGTAATAAAGGCACTAGGGTAAACAGCGTTGTTTCTGAGCTTGGTGGCGAAAAAGTTGATATTATTATATGGAGCGAAGACCCATTTGAGTATATTGCTCGTGCCCTTTCTCCAGCAACTGTTCTTTCTGTAGAGATAGACGAGGCAACTAAGTCTTCTAAGGTTATAGTGCCAGACGACAAGTTGTCGCTTGCAATTGGTAAAAGTGGTCAAAATGTTAGGCTTGCTGCTAAATTAACTGGGTGGAAGATTGATGTTAAAAGCGAGTCGAAGGCGTCAAGCGAAGAAGAAAACAAACCTGCCGAAGAAGAGGTTATCTCTTTAGACGATATTGATAATATCTTTGGTTCGGTAGATTTCGATTAGTATTTTATTTAGGGGGCTAAACTTTAGTGGAAGGTAAACGCATTGTTGAAAGGATGTGTGCGGTTTGTAGAAAAAAGGGTGATAAAAAGTCTTTTGTAAGAATTGTTAAAAACAAAAGTGGTGAAATAAAAATTGACAATTCTTATAAAGAAAATGGTAGAGGTATGTATTTATGCATAGATGGTGACTGCATAAATAAAGCTATTAAAACCAAAGCTTTAAACCGCTCATTTAAATGCACGGTAGATAATAAAATATACGAGGAACTTTCTAGCTATGATAAGTCCTAAAATAAAAGCTTATGTGGGTTTTGCTATCAAATCTGGAGAAGTTTTAATAGGGGTAGACAACCTAAAGAAGAAAAAACTATATTTAATTTTGTATTCAAGCGGATTGTCCGATAATGCAAAAGAAAAGTGTTTTAACATTGCTTATCAAAACAAAATTTTGGCGAAAGAATTACCAGATGATGACATGATTGAGTTAATGAATGGCGGTGTTAAAGTTCTTGGCATTTCAAGCAAATCTTTAGCTGAAGCAATAATAAACAATTTTTAAGCGTGGCAAAATTTGGAGGAAATAAATTGGCAAACGGCGAAAACAACAAGATGCAACTATCAAATATTAAAAAAATGCAGGAGTTAATGCAAAGTAATGCACTAGCTAGTCTTTCTGCGAGCGTTAGAAAGTTGAGAGCAAAACTTGACCAGCTTTCTAATTCACTAAATCAAAAGCAATTAGGCGCCAAAAAGCAGGAAGAGGTGGAAAGTGCTAATAAAGCTGAAGAGCTAGCTAGCAAGCCTACAGAAAGCAAACAAGAAAGCTCTAGTGCGGCAAGCCAACAAAAGAGTAATAACACAGCTGCTTTTGCTTCTAGCGAAAAACAAAGAAGGTTTGCGCCTTCAAGTAGTTCGCAAGCTCAATCTAGGAATTTTGCTGATAGAAAGTTTAACCAAGCATCAAATAAAGACAATAGTTTTAATAGGGCTAAGCCAGCAGAGAGTGGCAGATTTAACCAAAGCAGAAGCGGTGGTAGCTATTCTCAAAGGCCAGCTGGGGCTTCGCCATATGGCAGGCAGGCAGGTCCAAAGCTAAACGCATACTCTAATGCCGACAAGATTGATGCCAGCTCTCTTATAAAGCCTAATTCTTCAACAAGTCATGGAAGCCAGTCTAAAAAGAGAACTTTCGACAAGGGTGGAGAAGATAAGAAGTCTATGAATAGAAAAGCTCTTGTTATGAGGGGCTATGTTGAAGACGATACTTTATATGATGATGGCGAGAGAATGGGCTCTAAAAAACGAAATGTTAAGAAGCAAAAAGAAACTGAAAAAGTTGTTGCTCCTCGCATTGACCACGCTGTTATAACAACAGACAACTTAACGGTTAAGATGCTTGCAGAGAAAATTGGTAGACCAGTGCCTGAAATTATGAGCAAATTCTTGCTTCTTGGAATGATGGTTAACATAAATAGTAATATAGACTTTGATTCTGCCGAGCTTATTGCATCTGAACTTGGCGTAACGCTAGAGAAAAAGGTTGAAAAGTCGTTTGAAGAGAAACTTGCCGATATACACAGTGCTGATAGTGATGATGAAAAATCGCTAGTTAAGCGTCCTGCAGTTGTAACAGTTATGGGTCATGTAGACCATGGTAAAACATCACTGCTTGACTATATTCGTAAAACAAATGTCATTTCAGGCGAAGCAGGCGGAATAACTCAGCATATTGGTGCATATCAAATTCAGGTTAATGGCGAAACTGTAACCTTTATTGATACCCCTGGTCACGCTGCATTTAACGAAATGCGAAAGAGGGGCGCTAGCCTAACAGATATAGCAATCTTGGTGGTTGCGGCTGATGACGGAGTTATGCCACAAACCAAAGAATCTATCAAATTCATCAAGGAAGCAAAAGTTCCTATGATTGTTGCAATCAATAAGATTGATGTAAAGAATGCGAATATTGATAGAGTGAAAGAACAACTTGCTGCCGAAGGTGTTATGCCTGAAGAATGGGGTGGCGACACCATAATGGTGCCAATTTCTGCTAAAACTGGACAAAATGTAGACAAACTTCTTGAAATGGTGTTATTTGTTGCTGAGTATCAAAACCTTCGTGCCAATCCAAACCGCAAGGCTTCAGGAAGTATTATTGAAGCAAGGCTTGATAAGGGCATGGGAACTGTTGCAACCGTGCTTGTTCAAAACGGAACTCTTAATATTGGTGACGTTGTTGTAGCGGGAACTGCCACTGGCAAGGTTAGGGCTATGATAAATGAAAAGGGTATGCATGTTAAAAAGGCAACTCCATCTACGCCAGTTGCAATTCTTGGTTTAACTAGTGTGCCAAACGCTGGCGATCAGCTGTATGTTGTAGACGAAAAGTTCTCGAAACAAATTCTAACTGAAAGAACAAACAAGCAAAGAACAAGTATGATTAAAAGCGAAGATGTTTCTCTAGATAGCCTTCTTAGCAAAATTGCAGATAGTAATTTTAAAGACTATAATGTTATTGTCAAAGCAGATGTTCAGGGCTCGGTTGAGGCTTTAAAGCAATCGCTTTCAGTTATTCAAAACGAAGAGGTTAAGGTTAGATGCATTCATGGTGGTGTTGGTGCAATAAACGAAAACGATATAATGCTTGCCGAGGCTTCTCATGCAGTGGTTATTGGCTTTAATGTTAAGCCAGATGCTAAGGCAAAAACCATGGCTGAAAAGAATAAGGTTGATATTAAATTCTTTAGGATTATCTATGAGGTTATAGATTTTGTAACCAAAGAAATTGACAAGATGCTAACCCCTAAATATAAAGAAGTTATAACTGGCCATGCCGAGGTTAGAGCTCTATTTAAAGCAAGTAAAGTTGGTATAATTGCGGGAAGCTATGTTCTGGATGGTAAAATCACTAAAAACAGTAAAGTTAGACTGTCTAGAAATGGTAAACAGATTTATGAAGGCACTGTTGCAACCCTTCAAAGAGAAAAGTCTGAGGTTAAAGAAGTTAACGCTGGGTTTGAGTTTGGTGCAACGCTTCAAGGCTTCCAAGACATACAGGTTGGCGACATTATGGAAACCTATGCCTTAGAAAGAATATAAAATCAATATTAAAGTTTGGCTTATGCCAAGCTTTAATTTTAAGGAGATAATTTATGGCAAATATTAGAATGAGCAGAATTAACGGCGAAATTCAAAAGGCCGTTGCAGACATAATAAACAATAAACTAAACAATCCTAATTTAGACGGACTTATAATCTCTGTTGTTAGTGTTAACACTGCTTCCGACCTTAGTATGTGTAAGATTGGAATAAGTGTGCTTTCGGCAGAAGAAACCAAGAATTTAGTTGTGCATGAACTAAACAAGGCAAAGGGTTATATAAGAAGGGAGCTTGGCTCAATGGTGCGATTAAAAACTATGCCAGACATTGTTTTCATGCTAGACAATACCTATGAGAAAAGTCAGCATATTATGGAGCTTATTGATAAAGTATCAAAAGAAAATAAGGGAGAATAGAATGCGTGTTAGTTTAGAGAAAATTGGCGAGGTTATTAAAAGCAACAAAAGTTTTTCTATTTATTCTCATATGAAAGCGGATATTGATGCAATTGGTTCTTCACTAGCATTAAAAAGAATATTAGAAAAGCTTGGTAAAAAAGCGGATGTTTTTATAGACTCTGTTATGCCTGACAACGCAAAAATGTTTGAAGACACTAAAACTATCAACACGGGCAATGGTAAACAATATGATGTTGCGGTGGTTTTAGATGCAAATAGTGATTCAAGGCTGGGAAGGCTAAAATATAAATACAAAAAGAATATAAAAACAACTATTGTTATAGACCATCATCAAGGCAGTTTAGATTTTGCAAAGTTTAGTTATGCAAATACTAATGTGTCTTCAACTTGTGAAATTATATACAACCTTGCAAAAATTTTAAACATAGAGTTTGATAAAGAGATTTGCAAACTTTTAATTTGTGGAATATACACCGACACTGGTAGTTTAATTCATTCAAACACAATGCCTAGCACATTTGAAGCTCTTGCCGATATGCAAAAAAAGAGTGGTTTTGTTATGGATGAGCTAACGGGACCTCTTTTTAATAGTATGTCGAAAGCTGGTTTCGAACTAAGAAAGATAGCGTATAATAGATTAGAACTTTACTGTGAGGATAAGATTGCGTTCATCTACTTTACAAACCAAGACTTTAAAACCCTTAACATCTCCATGATTGAAACAGAGGGAATAACTGATATTGGTCTTAAATTGGCATCAACAAAAGTTATAGCGATGGTAAGCGAAGAAGCTATAGAGGATAAAAGTTTGTTTTATGTATCGCTTAGGTCGAAAGGCGACTATAGGGCAAATAATATTGCAAACGAGTTTGGCGGTGGTGGGCACTTGAAAGCCGCTGGTTGTAGAATAATTGGAACGCTAAGTGAAGTTAAAAAACAAATAATTGAGGCGAGCGAAAAAGAGATAAAACGCGTTGAGGAAGGCAAGTGATAGGTTTTTATAATGTAATAAAGCCAACAGGTGTGTCATCTGGGTATGTGGTAAATAAAATAAAATATATAACTAAAAGTAAGGTGGGGCATTTAGGAACTTTAGACCCGCTTGCAACTGGGGTATTGCCTGTTGCCGTTGGAAAAGCAACAAAACTTTTTGATTACTTTTTGAAGAAAGACAAAAGGTATTTTGCTCTTGCAAAGTTTGGCGTACTAACAACAACTCTTGACAGCGAGGGGGAAGTTATAAAAAACATTGATAAAACGGTTTTGCTAAAAGATGTTCAAAATATATGTAAAAGTTTTATTGGAGAAACGCTGCAATATCCACCTTTGTTTAGCGCCAGAAAGAAAGATGGTGTTCGTGGCTACGAGGCGGGGCTTAACGGGATAGACTTGAAGCTTGAACCTAGAAAAGTGCAAATTTACTCATTATCGGCTAAAAAATGGCATCAAAACAATGTTTTTGCCATAAATATTCATTGTTCGGCTGGCACTTATGTTCGCTCAATAATTCGTGATATTGCCGAAAAACTTGGAACTGTTGCAACAACGGTAGCGATTATTCGAACAAGTAGTGGAATGTTTAACCTAGATAATGCAGTTACCATAGAAGAAATTGAACAAAACAAAGAAAAGTGTCTTTTGAAGATAAACGAGCTGTTAAATTTAAAGGAAATTGTGCTTAGTAAAAGTGAGGCTAAAAATTTGGTAAATGGTAAAAGCATAAAAACCAAGCTAAAAGACGGGGAGTATTTAACAACCTATTTAAACGAAGAGTTTTCTTTAGTAAATGCTAAAAATGGTTCTATGACGAATAAAATTTATTTTTATGACAAGGAGATTATATGATAAAATTTGGTCCATCGGGTTTTTGTGATGATTTCATGTTAGAGCATTCACATAGTGAAGAGATGCCTTCGTGGATTGTTGAGCATGGTCTTAATGCTTATGAGCTTTCGTTTAACAATGGTATTAGACTTAGTGATGAAAAAGCCGAGAAGCTAGGAAAGCTATTTAGTGAGCAAAATATAGAAGTTAGTGTGCATGGACCATACTACATAAACTTCGCAAATCCAGATGATATGATGGCAGATAAGTCTAAGGGCTACATAATAGATAGCTTAAGAAAGATGAAAAAGCTTGGCGCAAAAAAGTTGGTGTTTCACCCAGGTAGTTTAACAAAAAACACTCGCGAAGTTGCTATGGAGCTGATTTTAAAAAGGCTAAAGGAATTGGTTGAAATTCTAGACGAGTATGGGTTTAATGATATTTACATCTGTCCTGAAACAATGGGAAAGCATGGTCAGATTGGAACAGTTGAAGAGGTGGCTAAAATGTGCGCGCTAGATAAGCGCATTATGCCCGCGCTAGATTTTGGGCATATAAATGCCTACACTTTAGGTGGTCTAAAAACCGAGGAAGACTTTGAAAATGTTTTTAAAACCCTAGAAAAATATATTGGCGATAGATATAAGAATGTTCATATACATTTTTCAAAAATAATGTTTGGACCAAAGGGAGAATTAAAACATTTAACTTTTGACGATAATCAGGGTTTTGGCCCAGATTTTAAACTACTTGCAAAAGTTTTGAAGAAACTTAATATAAATTCAACAGTTATTTGCGAATCGCGAGGTAAGCAAACTTTAGATGCTGTTAAAATGAAGAATATTTTTGAAGAAATGAATTGATTTGAAAAGCTTTGTGTGGTATACTAAGCGTGAAACTAATTATTGGAGGATATTATGATAACTGCTGGAGATTTAAGAAAGGGTGTAACTTTCGAGCTTGATGGGAAAATATATGTGGTTGTTGACTTTTTGCATGTTAAACCTGGGAAAGGGGCCGCGTTTGTTAGAACTAAACTTAAAAATATTGTAACGGGGCAAGTTATAGAAAAAACTTTCAACCCTGTTGAAAAATTTGAAAAGGCTCATATTGAAAGGAAAGAGATGATGTATCTTTATAATGATTCAGGCATCTATTATTTTATGGATAATGAAACTTATGAGCAAGTGCCACTTAATAAAGACCAGGTGGAAGATGCTTTGAACTTTATAACAGAGAACATGAATTGTACAATTCAATTTTACAAGGGGGTTGCTTTTAGTGTAGAGCCTCCTATGTTTGTAGAGTTAAATATTGTAGAGTGCGAGCCAGGAATTCAAGGTGATACTTCTAAAGCTAGCTATAAACCAGCCACTCTTGAAACAGGATATGTTATTCAGGTTCCGCTATTTGTTAATAATGGCGATAGAATTAGAATAGACACAAGAACTGGAACCTATATGACAAGGGTTTAGTAAAACAAATTCAATTTAAAATACTAAATAAAGATATACTTAAAAGTTATACATATCAAAATTTTTATATTGTTCGTTTTAAAATATGTCAAAATATTGGCATATTTTTTTTGTGAAAAAAACATAAAACTCTCTAGTAAAATAGTAAAATTTATAAACAACATATAAAGGAGGCGAGCAGTATGCTGGGTGCACTTTTGCCAGAGCTGTTATTAAAAGCACTTGAAAAGTTAGACAAAAATAAAGTGTATGAAATTCGCTTAAGGCGAAACTCTCCAATTGTTGTAAACTATCAGGGAAGAAATATTTCTTTATTAACAGATGGGCTTGTTGGCGGAAAAATATTTGCTAGTAATCAAATGCTTCAGTTCGTTTTGGCTAGAGCAACAGAAAATTCTTTATATGCTTTCAATAACCAAATAAAACAAGGCTTCATAACTGCAAAAGGTGGTATTAGAATAGGGATTGCAGGAGAAAGCGTTAATAGTGATAACTTTATGCCAACAACTATTAAAAATATTAACTCTATAAACATAAGGTTGCCGCACGAAGTAAAAAATTGCGCTTTAACTGGTTTTAAGTTTATGGTGGGGTCAAGCGGTATTAAAAACACACTTATAATTTCGCCTCCAGGTGCAGGGAAAACAACCTTTTTAAGGGATATTGCAAGGCTAATATCTAAGCAAGAAATTATATATAACTGCTTGATAGTGGATGAGCGATTTGAAATTTGCTCGTGCTTAAATGGCGAACCAATGCTAGATGTTGGCGAATATTCAGATATTGTTTCGGGAGCGAGTAAGTTGTTTGCTTTTACTAGCGGTATTCGTGCTATGAAACCCGATGTTATATTAACCGATGAACTGATAGGCGAAGAAGATGCCGAGGCTTGCATTAGGGCAATGCGCTCAGGGGTTAAAGTTATTGCAACTATTCACGCAAACAATCAATTTGAAATATGCGATAAAAAAGAATTTAAAAATTTGTTTAGTGGTAAGTTTTTTGAACGAATAGTTGTGCTATCTTGTAGAAAAGGGCCAGGAACTTATGAAGGCATATATGATGAAAATATGAACTGTTTATATTTTTAGGTGAAAGATGATTTATATTTTGTGTTGTGGAATTGTTTGTTTGTCTAGTTATATTGGTTTTTTAATAGCAAAAAGCTACGTTTTAAAAGACAAGTTCTATAAATCAATGCTTGCAATGTGTGATGGTTTTATAAGTAACATAAATTTTAAACAAAACAAACTGGGCGAATTGCTCTTAAACTTGAGTGTAGGGCAAGACAAATTACTAGAGAGGCCCATATCTCTTGTTAAAAAGGTTGTTATAAAGCAGGCAGGCGAAAGTGAGTTTGAGAATGCAGGATGCCTATATTTTTTAAAAAAAGAAGAGAAAAAAGAACTTTATACATTTATAAGTGATATTGGAGATGGGAATGTAGTTAACGAAAAACAGAAATATGAAACACTAAAATATTATCTAACTCAAAAATCTAATGAAGCAGAAAACAATAGGAGGAAGAATGAAACACTGTGTTATAAGTTAAGTATAGCAATCGGTGTGGTAATATCAATTTTAATTATATAAGGAGATGGTATGGGGGTTGATATTATTTTTAAAATAGCAGCAATTGGAATACTAACTGCTGTTATTAGTCAAATATTAGGGCACCAAGGCAAAAGTGAAATAGCAACCCTATCAACACTTGCGGGGCTTGTTATAGTTTTAATAATGGTTTTAAATATGGTAAGCGGGCTTTTTGACACACTAAAAGATTTATTTAATCTTTACTAGGGAGATAAGTTATGCTATTAAAAATACTGGGAGTTGGGATATGCACAGTAATAATTAGTTTGGTTTTGAAACAATATAAGCCTGAGTTTGCGCTTCTTGCCAATGTGTGTGGGGGGCTTATAATATTTTTATTGGTAATAGATTCTTGCCAGCAAATTGTTGATAGTTTCATATATATACAAGATAGTGCTAACATGAAAGTTGAAATTGTTTCCCCAATTCTTAAAGTTATTGGCATTGGCTATATAACTGAATTCACGGCAGATTTGGCTGAAGATAGTGGCAATAAAACTATAGCTAGCAAAATTGTTATGGGGGGTAAGGTTGCAATATGTTTGTTGGCATTACCTATAATAAAAACATTGCTAAATTCAATAATATCGTTAATTTAAGAAAATATGGTATAAAATTTTACATTATAACCGCTATTTTTGCACTTTTATTTTTTGTGATTTTTTTTACAAATGTAAACGGTGTTGCTGTGGCCGAGCAGGATGATGTGGTTTCGGTAGAGGAAGAATTAGAAAATGCAACAGAAGATATTTTAAATGATATTGACTTTGGTGAACTTGAAGAAATGGTTGCCAGTTTTCAAGGCGACTTTGATTTATTTGGGGGAGATTCGCTTAAAGACTTTTTGCTAAAAGTGATAAGAGGCGAGGAAACCTTAGAACTTAGTGATATATTTAATGTTCTTTTAAGTGGTATTAAAGAAAGCTTCAAGAGTATACTTGCACCGCTTCTTATTATCTTAACTATAGCACTGCTTTGCGTTATGTTTAATAATGTTCGGTCGGGTAAACTCTCGGGCGTTTCTGAAATTATATATTTAATTTGCTTTTCAGTTATTGTTATTATTGTATCTTCTCTTGCTGCCTCTTTAATTTCAAAATCTAAATCTGCAATTAGTAATATACAAAATCAAATGAATATTGTTTTTCCAATACTTTTAACACTTATGACCACTATGGGTGGAACGGTGTCGGTTAAGGCATACACGCCGATGCTTTCTGTTTTGTCGGGAACAATAACAAATCTTTTTGTTTATGTTCTTTTGCCATTGTTTTCTTTTAGTTTGATATTGGCTATAATTGGGAATTTGTCTAACAACACAAAACTCTCTAAACTTAATGGGTTTGTTTCCTCAATTTTCAAATGGGTGATAGGCTGCGTTTTTGCTGTTTTTATGTGCTTTTTATCTTTAAAAGGAATAACTGCTGGTGCATCAGACGGTATAAGCATTAAAGCTACTAAGTATGCAATTAAAAACTATATTCCATTGCTTGGTGGTTATATCTCAGATGGCTTTGAGCTTATTAAGGCTGGTGGAATGCTGGTTAAAAATGCAACTGGTTTTGCAAGTCTTATAATTTTGCTTGCTACTATTATTGTTCCAATAGTATCAATTGGTATTTTAGAGCTTGGGCTTAAATTGCTTGCGGGCGTGGTTGAGCCTATAGGCGACAACAGAGTTTCTGGACTATTATATGACATTGCGAAAAGTCTTAAGCTTTTAATTGCTATAATTGTAGGTGTTTCACTAATGTACTTTTTAACAATATTTTTAATAACTTGCTCAGTTTCAAATTTTGTTTAAAAGGGGTGTTGAATGAATTTTGGTGGTTTTGTTTTAAATGTGGTTTGTTGCGCTATTATAGAAACTATTGCGGGAATTTTACTACCTGAAGGCAGAATGAAAAGCTTTACTATGTCTACTCTTGGTCTGTTTTTGTTTTTTAGCATTGTTTATCCTTTTATAAGCTATATTTTTGGAGGTGGGCTTGATGATTTAATCGTGAACTTATAAAAACGCAAAAATTGTAAAATTTATGTAAAAAACGGCTGCAATTTGCTAATTTATAAGTTTTATAGTGATTTTTGTTTTGCGGTTCTAGTGGTTACAAATGCAACATAAATTTTAGTATACCGCTTTTGGAGAGTGATATGGAGGAAGAAAAAAAGGAAAAAAATGGCTTTATAAGCAAAATGTTTTCTAAGGTCACTGCTTGCGAATTTTTAAAAAATGGTAAGTTTAAGATTTTGATAGCGGTAATTTTGATGTTTGTGGTTTTGATTATATTTGCTAGTAGTTTTTTTGACAGTGGTAGTTCAAAAGTTAAGCAAACTTCAAATGAAACAAAATTCACTGCGATGGAATATTGTGAGGCGTTAGAGAATAGACTTGTTAATGTATTAAGCTGCATAAAGGGTGTTGGCGATGTTGAAGTGTTTGTTATGGTGGATTCTAGCCCTGAAATAAAATTCCTTGAAGAACAAAATTCTAGCAGTACTCAAAATGGCGAAAATTCTATAGAATCTATTCAAACAACAATTGTGATGGCGAAAGATGGAAGCGTAACTTCTCCTATAGTAACCATAGAGCTGCTACCCAAGATTACGGGAGTGCTAATAGTTGCCTCGGGGGCGTCTGACATAAAGCTTAAAACAACGCTAATAAATGCAACTGCTAGTGTGCTTTCTGTAAACATATCAAATGTAGAGGTTTTGGAGGGAAAGTAAATGAAAATTATATTTTTTAAGGAGGGAAAGAAAATGAGTAAGAAGAAAAAAATATTTATTTTAGTGTCTATGGTGCTTTTACTAGTTATAACTGGATACTTAAATGTTGCCCTTAATGGCAACGAAAGCGAACTAGAAACAACAACTACATCTGCAAACTTTTTCACATCTTGTAGGGCAGATAAGCTTGCTTCTAGAAATTATCAAATAGAAATCTACGACTCAATTATTGCTTCTAGTACCGATGCTACTGAAATCGCAAACGCTAAAGCTATGAACTGTCTCTTATACACATCTGACGCTGCCGACGATCTTACGCGTGTAGA
>USTP01000009.1 GCA_900557695.1 uncultured Thermoanaerobacterales bacterium
ATCTAAAAAGGTGCTCTTTTTTAGTTGACAAAACTCTTGGGGGGGGGGGTATTATATTTTTGAAATAAAAAATAAAAACAAATATTGGATGGGAAAGCGAGAGCAAAATGTTCCAAGGTGCCCTGCAAGGTGCGTAGGCTAGAAAGACGAATATGTTAAACTAAAAGAGTAATAAAAATAAAGCATAAAGCAAAGGATAAATGTATGGGAAAGATAGGAAAAAGAATAATAGCGGTAGTAATGCCAATAATAATGGTGGCTATCATTTCACTATGCCTATGTTTGGCTATGGCTAACAAGGATGTTGGGAATAATAACGTAGATTATAATAGCAACAAAACTCCAATATATTTTGCAAGTGCAGAAGAAACAGGAGCAAGCACAGCGTCTTCAAGTGAGAAAGGTGGAGCTATATATGTAGGCGTTAACGCAAACTACACGATGAAGGGCGGAACAATAGAGGGAAAAACAAACACCTATGGTGGAGCAGTGTTTATATCAAGCGGAGCCACCTTTACCATGGAGGGCGGAACCATAACAGGCTGCCAAGCAAAGTATGGCGGAGCGATATATGTGGCAAGTGGAGGAACTTGCAACATATATGGCGGAAGCATAACAGGAAACAAGGCAGAGCATGCCCCAGCGATATATGTAGAGGATGGTGGAACGCTAAATATACAAAATGATGCGGTTATAGAGAATAATGAATATTCACCATATATCTTTATTTCATCAGACACAATACAAGTTGGTGGAACCTATGAAGGGATCGTATCAACCTTGTATCTACACTATATAGAGTTTGGCTCATATCCGCAAACCTATGTAGGCGATAGCATGAATTCTACATTAGAAACATGGTATACAAATAATAGTCCAGCAAATTTAAAGACATATACAACAAGGGAAAACGCCGATTATAACTCAGGTGTGTACACTAGCCACATGTATACAGACGGAGAGATATACGCAAGAGGCTACTCGTATAGTCGTATAGCACACAAATATTCCACAGGAGATTACGTACCAGACGACGGAACAGTGGTATGGTTTAAAGTAGAACCAATAAGATGGCTGGTGCTAAATTATGACGAATACATAGCTGGGACAGACACGGAACTAGAACTTCTAAGCGAGCTAGTGTTAACTGGCTATATATACTTCAACGCATCAGATGATGACGGAAACAGTTGGGAAACATCGTATATTAGAGAGTGGGCAAATGGAACTTTCTACAATAGTGCTTTTGCAGCAGATGAACAGGAAATTATAGCCACCAGCACGGTATTAAACAATGTAGAAGGAGATTATGATAGACCCCCCACTTCAGATGGAACAGGACCAACAACATATGATAAGATATATTTAAGAAGTCGTGACGAAATGAGTAGTGGATTGTTTTCTACAGGAACAACAGACCAAGACTATGCAAGAAGATTATGTAGCCCAACAGACTTTGCGTTAAGCAATTGGGCTGATATGGACACAGATTGTACAACGAGTTATAGGGCAGGAACGAGCTACTACTGGACTCGGTCGGCGAGGAGGTTCGCTTCTTCTCCTTACGCCTATATTGTGGTCCGTGATGGTAGCTTCGGCATCATTTCTGTGTACGGTTCGAGCTGCGGCGTTCGGCCCGCATTAAGGCTAGCCCTCTAATATCTTTTTAATTTAAGTAATATGTGTGGTGGAATTTTAGTAATCTAAAAACAATATTAAACACTTGACGAAAGTTAAATTTTAAGTTAATATATTATTACAATTTGATAAATGCGTTTTGAGGTAGGGCACGCTTTTGCAAGGTTAGCTATTTGGCTTTAAGCCAAGAAAAGAGATGCTGTGGTTGGTGCAAACAGCTGGCAAGGGTGCAAAAGTATCGCCTACTTAGCAGAAAGGCTGAACGAACTTTTTGTTTTATTAAGCTTTTTCGGGAATTCCCGTTATAGAAGATTTGCATGATAGTGCAAAGGAATTGTAAATGGTAAACGATTGCCCTAAAGCCGTTTTTTACAATGGCTTTGGGGCTTTTTTATAAGGAGAGGGGCAGATGTATAATAAAGTTGATGCAAACTTAAACTTTGTGGAAAGAGAGAAAGAGGTTGTAGATTTTTGGCAAAAAAATGATATATTAAACAAGATGATAGCAAAAAACAAAGATGGCAAACTTTTTTCATTCTATGAGGGGCCACCAACGGCTAATGGTAAGCCACACATTGGGCATGTTTTAACAAGAACCATAAAAGACCTTTTTTTAAGGTATCACACAATGAAGGGCGAAAATGTTTTAAGAAAAGCAGGATGGGATACGCATGGGCTTCCTGTTGAGCTTGAGGTTGAAAAACAGATAGGCTCTACTGGCAAGCAAGACATAGAGAAATATGGCGTTGAACCATTTATTGCAAAGTGCAAGGAAAATGTTTGGCTGTATAAAGACATGTGGGAGAAGTTTTCTGCCCGCATGGGCTACACTGCCGACCCTGAGCACCCATACATAACCTATGACAATAATTATATTGAAAGCGTTTGGTGGAGCTTAAGTGAGCTTCACAAGAAAGGCTATCTATACAAGGGCTATCGCGTTAGGCCATATTGCCCTAGATGTGCAACTAGCCTTTCTAGCCATGAGGTGGCGCAGGGGTATAAAGATGTTAAGGAAAAGTCTGTGTTTGTTCGCTTTAAAAAGGTTGGCGAGGAAAACACCTACTTTCTAGCATGGACCACAACTCCTTGGACGCTTCCTTCAAATGTTGCCTTGGCTATGAACCCAAATGAAACCTATGTGAAATTAAAAGATGGAAACGACTACTATATTATGGCAAAGGCTCTTATTCACACGCTGTTTAAAGAGGGAGAATATGAGATTGTAGAGGAAAGACATGGCAAAGAATATGAATATGCAAAATATATTCCGCTTTTCAACTTTGCGTATGAGAAGAATAAAGACAAGGCGTTTTTCGTTACAATGGCCGACTATGTTACTTTAACAGACGGAACTGGCATTGTTCATATAGCTCCTGCCTTTGGTGAAGATGATAGCGGGGTTGGAAAAAGGTATAATCTTCCATTTGTTCAACTTCTAGACGAAAAGGGCTGTTTAACGGCAGAATGTGAGGAGTTTGCAGGCGTGTTTGCCAAAGATGCCGACCCTCTTATTATAAAAAGGCTAAAGGCAGAAAAAAAGCTTGTTCGAGAGATGCAATATGAGCACAGCTATCCTTTCTGCTGGAGATGTGGAACTCCGCTTCTGTACTATGCTGGGTCGAGCTGGTTTGTGGCAGTAACAAAGGCAAAAGACAAACTTATTGAAAACAACAATAAAATTGATTGGCGCCCAGATAATGTTAGGGATGGCAGAATGGGTGGTTTTCTTCGCTCGCTTATTGACTGGGACCTTGGCAGAAAGCGTTATTGGGGAACTCCACTTCCTATTTGGACATGCGAGTGTGGGCATGAAAAAGCGGTTGGAAGCATTGCCGAGCTTAAAAAACTAGGTAATATTCCTAGCGGCCAAGAAATAGATCTTCACAAGCCTTTTGTAGACAAAATAACCTTTAAGTGCGAGAAGTGTGGCAAAACCATGACGCGCGTTCCAGAGGTTATCGACTGCTGGTATGACAGCGGAAGCATGCCATTTGCGCAGTATCACTACCCATTTGAAAATAAGGAATTGTTTGAAAAAGCATTCCCAGCCGAATATATAAGCGAGGGAATGGACCAAACAAGGGGTTGGTTTTATTCGCTACTTGCTATAAACACGCTTTTGTTTGGCAAGTCGCCATATAAAAGATGTTTGCCTCTTGGGCTTGTTAACGATGAGTTTGGGAAGAAAATGAGCAAGAGCCTTGGCAATGTGGTTACGCCTTGGGAAGTGTTTGACAAGCAGGGAGCAGATGCTGTTAGATGGTATTTCTATAGTGCAAACGCGCCTTGGCTTTCAACAAACTTCAAAAAGGAAACCATGGAAGAGTATCAAAGAAAAACCATGGGCACGCTATGGAACACCTACGCTTTCTACATACTTTATGCGAACATTGATAAATTTGATGGTAGCAAGCACAAAATAGATGGCGTTAAGCTTTCTATGCTAGACAGATGGATAATCTCTGAGTTAAACTCGCTTATAATGAAAGTTACAAACTATCTAGAAGATTATGTATCTTGTGAGCCAGCAAGGCTTATTGCAGAGTTTGTTGATAGTTTGTCGAACTGGTATGTTAGAAGAAGTAGGGAAAGATTTTGGGCAAGTGGAGAAACAGACGATAAAACTGCAGCTTTCACAACGCTTAACTATGTGCTAATAAACCTTATTAAACTTATGGCGCCATTTGTTCCAGAGTTTACAGAAAGCATCTACCAGAACCTTGTTAGAAGTGTTTATAGTGGTGCGCCTATTTCTATTCATTTATGCGAGTATCCAAAGGCAGATAAGAAACTTATAGACAATAAGCTAAACGAAAGTATGCAAACCTTGCTAGAAATTGTTGTGCTTGGTAGAAGTGCTAGAAATATGAGCAGTATGAAAAACCGCCAGCCACTTGCTGAGATGGTTATAGCAAGCCTTAAAGATTTAAAACTAAGCAAGGAAATGCTAGAACTTATTAAAGACGAACTAAACATAGAAAAAGTTGAGTTTAGAAAAGATGCTAAGGAGTTTTTAAACTACATAGTTAAGCCAAACTTAAAAACTCTAGGGCCAAAACTTGGAAAAACTTTAGGCGAGCTTAGAAATTATCTGTTAAACGCAGATGGAACAAGCCTTGCCGAAGAAGCACTTGAAAGCGGGAAGATAGTAGTTAAACTTTCTGGCGGGGAAATAGAGATTTCAAAAGATGATCTTTTAATAGAACCAATAAGCAAGCCTGGTTATGTTGCAGACACTGCAAACGGTATAACTGCTATTCTAGACACAAATTTAACAGAAGAACTTATTGAAAAGGGCAATGAAAGAGAGCTTGCAAGTAAAATTCAAACTCAAAGGAAAGAGGCGGGCTTTGATGTTGCCGACCATATAAACATTTATATTAAAGCCAGCAAGAATTTTGAGGACTTTGCGCTTAAATATAAAAATCAAATTATGGCCGACACGCTTGCCGATAGCCTAACCGTTTCTGCATCTCAAGGCTATGAAAAGGAAAACGACATAAACGGCGAGAAAGTTCTTGTTTCTATAGAAAGAGTAAAATAATAGGTTATTTGTTGAAATTTTAGATAATTTATAATATTTTTTACATTTTTAAAAATGTAAAACCTTCCTGTATAATAAAAAAATAAAAAAGCAAACTAAAAACAGGGAGGTTTTTTTATGAATAATTTAGAGGTTTATGTGGCAAATATTCCAAAGCAGGAAAGTATTGTTAAAGTGATTAAAGATAATAGCGAAGACACATATGTTTTTTGTGCACCTGAAACTATAGACTAGCTTGCAATTTTGCGAAGAGATAAAAAATTAAAAGATAAAATACTTGACACAAGCGAAAAGCTATATTATAATTAGCCGTGCAAAAGAAAATTAAAGGGGCAGAATATGAAACAGAACATACATCCAGATTACCATGAGGTTACAGTAACTTGTGCTTGTGGCGAAACTTTTAAAACTGGTTCAACAAAGAAAGGCGATGAAATTAAGATTGATATTTGCAACAAATGTCATCCATACTTTACTGGCGCTCAAAAGATTGTTGATGCTGGTGGAAGAGTAGAGAAGTTTAACAAGCGTTATAACAAACAAAAGTAGCTGATTTATTTTAGTGCAAGTTTTTGCTTGCACTTTTTAATGTGTAATTTATTAAGTTTTATTTAGGGCTTAAAAAGTTGCACATTTTTTATTGTAGGGAATTATGAAAGTTAAGGAAATAACTATAAATGCCAACAAAGCTTTAGAAAAAATTGGGCTTGAAAAAAGCGAGGGCGAATGGCTGGTGGCGCTTGTTTTGGGCATAAAAAGAAGTGAAGTTTATGGCGAAAAGCAGGTAACAGAGGGTGAAGTAAAAAAGGTAAACCGCGCTTTAAAAGAAAGGCTTAAGGGAAAACCATTGGCATATATTGTTAAAAATCAAGAGTTTTATGGCAGAACCTTTACTGTGAACAGGCATGTTTTGGTGCCACGCCCAGAAACAGAGGAGCTTGTGGCGTTTGCCAAAAAATATGTAAATGAAAACAGCCATGTTTTAGATATAGGAACAGGCAGTGGGGCAATAGCCATTACAATAAACAAAGAAACAGGTGCCTTTGTTACGGCGGTAGACATAAGCAGGCGTGCCTTAAAAATCGCTCAAAAAAATGCAAAAAATAATCATGCAAATATTGAATTTATTAAATCAAACCTATTTAGTGCTTTAAAAAACAGAAAGTTTGACTTAATTATTTCAAATCCACCCTACATATCAAAACTAGAATACAAAAACCTAGACAAGTCTGTTAAAAACTTTGAGCCGAAGTTAGCGTTATATGGTGGGAAAGATGGGCTTAGCTTTTATAGAGAAATTGCTAAACTTGCACCTAAGTATTTAAACGAAAATGGTTATCTACTGCTAGAAATAGGGTATATGCAGGCTAAAAGTGTTATAGATATTTTAAAAGAAAATTTTGAAGAAATAGAGCTTAAAAAGGACCTAGAGGGAAACGACAGAATGATTAAAGCTAAAAAAAGGAGTAAAGATGTTTGAGAAATTAAAGCAAATGAAGGCAAAACTTGAAGAGCTCAATAAGGAGCTTGAAGACCCTGATATTTATCAAGATCAAAAGCGCTATCAAAAAGTGGCAAAAGAGCATGCAGAACTTGTGCCAATCATTGAAAAGTATGACGAATATGTTAAGGTTCAAAAAGATATGCACGATGCGGAAGAGCTAAAGAAAGGCGAAACCGACCACGACATGATTGCCATGCTTGATGAAGAATATCATAAAGCCAAGCAAAAGCTTGCCGAGATAGAAAAAGAGCTTAAAGTTTTGCTTCTTCCAAAAGATGAGGATGACGACAAAAATGTTATTGTTGAAATTCGTGCAGGGGCTGGTGGAGATGAGGCTGGGCTTTTTGGCGCAGAACTAAAAAGAATGTATTGCTTGTTTGCCGACAAGCATGGCTACACCGTTGAGGAGTTAGATGGCAACTATACCGAGGCTGGAGGCATAAAGGAAGTAACCTTTATGGTTAAAGGCAAGGGTGCGTTCTCTAAATTTAAGTTTGAAAGTGGGGTTCACAGAGTTCAAAGAGTTCCTGAAACTGAAAGCCAGGGCAGGGTTCACACATCTACTGCCACTGTTGCCGTTTTGCCAGAGGCAACAAATGTTGAAATAGAGATAAATGAAAAAGACCTTCAAATAGACACATACAGAAGTGGCGGAGCTGGTGGCCAGCATGTAAACAAAACCGAGTCGGCAATAAGAATAACGCATTTGCCAACGGGCATCATCGTTGCGTGCCAAGATGAGCGTTCGCAAGTTAAAAATCGTGAAAAGGCCATGAACTGGCTTAAAGCAAAGCTCTATGATTTTTATCAATCTCAGGCAGACAAAGAGTATGCCTCTAAGCGAAAACTTCAAGTTGGAACAGGGGATAGAAGTGAAAAAATAAGAACCTACAATTTCCCTCAAAACCGCGTTACCGACCATAGAATTAACCTAACGCTTTATAGCTTAGATACTTTCATGAACGGCGATATTGACACAATGATTGAGGCTCTTCAAATTGCAAATCAACAGGCACTTTTGTCGGTAAGTGATGATCAGTAAGTTTAAAAGAGATTTTATATCTCTTTTTATTTATTAGTTTCAAATTTTTTAAAATATGATATAATTAAACTATGGTTAGCGATAAAATTCACGAAAAGGTGGCTTTGCTTCCTATGCATCCTGGCGTTTACATAATGAAAGATGCAAATGGGGAAGTTATTTATGTTGGTAAAGCCAAAAAACTGAAAAATAGGGTTAAAAGTTATTTTGATGCAAGTGCAAAAACAGTTAAAACTTATGCACTTGTTTCTAATGTTGCAGATTTTGAATATATTTTAACCAACACCGAGCTTGATGCTTTTTCTCTTGAGAGTAACCTTATAAAAAAATATAAGCCTAAATATAATATTCTGCTTAAAGACGACAAGTCGTTCCCTTTTATTAGAATTAACTTAAAAGAAAGGTTCCCAAGAGTTACAGTTGTTCGCCGTCCTAAAAAAGACGGGGCGCTTTTGTTTGGCCCATATGTTACGGGGCTTAGAATATCTGAGATTATGAGCCTTATTAAGTGGGCATATCCTGTTAGGTGGTGCAACACCAGTTTTGAAAATGGCAAAACTAGGGTTCGCCCTTGCCTTCATGGCGATATTGGTGATTGCCTTGCCCCTTGCGCTTTCCCAGAAAGAGAAGAGGAATATTTAAAAGTTGTGCATAAGGTTATAGATTTTCTTAATGGCGATAATAGAGATATTAAGAAAAAGCTTAAAGAGCGTATGGAAGATTGCGCTAAAAGGATGCAGTTTGAGGATGCTCTTGAAATTAGAAATCTTTTAGAAGTGGTAGATAAGCTAGATAGTGAGCTTTTAACTAGCCTAACAAGTCAATCTTCTATAGATGTGTTTGCCTTATCTTCTAGCGAAGAGTTTAGCGTTATTAATGTTATGAAAATTAGGGGTGGTAAGAATATTGGGCAGTTTAATTATCCGCTAGAGGATGCCGTTGGTAAAGAAAACGAGCTTTTAAGCAGCTTTATTGGTTCATATTACACAAGCGAGCAGGAACTCCCAAAAGAAATACTGCTTGAGGACTACATGAGTGAGGATAAAGCCCTTATTGAAGATTATATTTTTAATAACTTTAGTAAAAAAATAAAGGTTTTATTTCCTGTTAAGGGAATAAAGAAACAGCTTGTTGAAAATGCTAAAGAGAACGCAAACGAGTTTGCAAACAACTCGCGAGATAAGTTTGTTAGGCACAAAAAGTTAACTTTAGATGCGCTTGATGAGCTTGCAGAACTTGTGAAACTTGATAAAATCTACAGAATTGAGGGCTACGATATTTCAAACATTAGTGGAACAAATAGCGTGGCTAGCATGGTTGTGTTTGAGGGAGGAGAGCCAAACAAAAAGGAATACCGAAAATTTAAAATTAAAACGGTTGAGGGGGCAGACGATTTTGCCTCCATGCACGAGGTTTTATCTAGAAGAGTGCAAAATCTTTTAGAGAAAAAAGAAAACTTCTCAAAAAAGCCAGACCTTATTTTAATTGATGGAGGCTTAGGGCAACTTCATAGCGCAAAAAAGGCAATATTAGAGGCTGGGGCAGACATTCCTGTTATAAGCCTTGCCAAGCAAGACGAGGAAATTTATGTTGAATTTCAAAACTCGCCAATTAGGCTTCCTAAAAATAGTTTTGCATTAAGGCTTCTTCAAAGGGTTAGAGATGAGTCGCATAGATTTGCGGTTATGTATCACAGAAACCTAAGGGGGCAAAGCATTTCTTCTTTCTTGAAAGAAATTAAAGGCGTTGGCAAAAAAACAAGTGAAAAAATTTGGAAAGAAATGAAAACCAAAGAAAATATCTTCAATGCAAAGCCTGAAGACTTTGTGAAAATAGGCGTGCCAACCAAAACAGCTATTGAAATTTATAACCAAATTCATAGTAAGTAAACTAAAAAAGTGTTGAGATAAAAAAATAAAGGGTATCTAAAAAGGGGCTCTTTTTTCATGTAATCAGAATATTTAACGAATATTTTTAAAGCAAACTTAAGGGTTAGAGAGGGTTATGCCATGCTAGAAGTATTTTTTTTAAATCTAAGGCATAATCTTTTTATATGAAAAAGGCGAAAAAGAGAGCAAGAAGGTTTTTCTTTTTAGTTGTTTCAAGGCTATCACTTATTTTGCTAGTGATTGGCCTATTTGTTGTTTTACCGCTTGTGGACATTATAAATCAAACTAGGCAGCAAGCTCTTAGTGATAGATTTTTTGGTAAGAAAGCAGAGTATCAGGGCGTTATAACGCTTTGGAATGTTGATACTTTTGAGGGGGGTAGCTCTTCAAGAAGCAGCTATTTAAGCCAAATTGCCATGCAGTTTGAAAAATATAATAAAGGGGCACTAATTAAGGTTGATAATTTAACAGTAGACGAGATGATGGCAAATATAAACATGGGTGTTTTGCCAGATATGTTTGCCTTTGGAACTGGGGTTGGGGGAATACTTAAAGACAAGATGGTAACTCTTCCTAGCAGTTTAGAAAGCAAGGTGCTTTTAAATTTATACTCTAGCGGATTAGATAAAGGAAATTTTAAAGCCGCGGCATATGCATTTGGGGGGTACACGCTAATTTCTACAACCGAGAAAATAGAAGCTGCTGGGCAAACCTATAATGGCTCTCTTTTAGACCTTGCCCTTTCGCTTGAGTTTGATAAAATCTATAAGAAAACTACAAAGCACGTAAACTCGCTAACCTTTGGCAGAAATGACTACACAAATGCAATTGATGTTTTCTCTAGGGTTTTCACTTCAAGCAGTGTGGAAGACCTTAAAACAAGCGGAGTGGTAGATGAAAAATATAACTTGCAGACTTCGTATGATGCTTATTTAAGTTTTGTTAACGGCAGGGCAAGTATGCTGCTTGGAACGCAAAGGGATATTTACAGGATGGAAAACAGATTATCTAGCGGAGTGGAAAATGATGTTTTATATCAGCCGCTTGGCTGTTACACCGACCTAGTTTGTTATATATCTGTGCTTTCAACTAATTTAGAAAAGAAAAATGTTTGCCTAGACTTTGTTGAGTTTTTGTTAAGTGAGAGTAGTCAAAAACAGCTTGAAAACATTGGGCTTTTAAGCGCTATTGGGCTTAAACTTTATGAAAGTGGGCCATTAAAAGAACTTGAAGAAAAGTTAAATCAAAATACTATAGTTAAATCTGCTTTTTAAAGAGTGACGAAAGCAGATTTAACAATGCACAAAATAACCAAAAACACCTAAATGATTTGAAATTTGTTTTTATATGGGGTAAAATAAATGCAGGCAAAACAGCTATATAAACTATTGCCAAGAAAAATAATTAAAGAAAATGAGCCGCTAAAAAACTATACTACCTTTAATATTGGTGGGGAAACAATTGCTCTGCTTGAGCCTAGAACTAAACAAGAACTGATTAAATGTGTAAAGGCGTGTAGGGCTTTAAATGTTAAGTGGCAGGTTATTGGAAACGGAAGCAATTTGCTTGCAAGTTCTAAAAAAAATAACCGAGTTATTATTGTAACAACCAAGATGCAGTTTAAGCCAAGGCTTCATCAAAGCACTTTAACTATTAGCTCTGGCACAATGGTTAGCCAGCTGGTGCTTTGGTGCGCAGAGCGGGGGCTTAGTGGGCTAGAAAGCCTTTATGGTATTCCTGCCACGATTGGCGGAATGGTTATGATGAATGCTGGTGCGTTTGGTTTTGAAATGAGTAGGGTAATAGAAAATATTGAGGTGTTTGACGGGCAAAGGGTTAAAATTTTGCCAGCAAGTGCAATTGAGTTTAGCCACCACAAAACTAGCCTTTTAAAAACAAACTTTGTGGTTTTATCGGTAGACCTAAAGGTTTCAAGGCTTGCGCCAAGCGTGATTTACTCTAAAATTAAAGAGATTTGCCTTTTAAGGCGTGAAAAACAGCCATTAGGCAAAAGTGCAGGAAGCGTTTTTAGGCAGGTGGATAGTTTTTTACCAGCGGGGCTGCTTATAGACAAGGCGGGGCTTAAGGGCGCGAAAGTAGGAGGAGCCGTTGTTAGTGAAAAACACGCAAATTTTATTATAAATGAGGGCTTTGCAACAGACAGTGATGTTAAGAACCTTGTTTTAAAAATAGAAAAAACTGTTAAAGAAAAGTTTGATATAGTTTTAGAAAGAGAAATTGAATACATAGGAGATAGAGATGAATATAACAGGTGATTATCACACCCACTCTAAATATAGTAAAAATAACCATGGTAAAAACACCATAAAGGAGATGGTAGACTATGCTAGTGAACTTGGCCTTGTTAGTTATGGCGTTTCAGACCACGGCCCAAAGCATATTTTTTTCGGAATTAAAAGAAAAAATATTGAAAAGGCAAGGCAAGAAGTTGATAAAATAAAGGAAAATTCTAAAATTAAAGTTTATTTTGGAATTGAGGCAAACCTGATAGGCAAAGATGGCAGCATTGACTTAAGTAGCGAAGAAATAAAAAAATTAGATATTCTTCTAGTTGGTTACCATAAGGGCACAATAACAGACTTTGTTAATCCTTTTAGAATGCTCTTTAACCCGAAAAAGCAAAAGTTGATAAACACTTTAGCTTATTTAAATATGCTAGACAAGTATCATGTTGATATTATAACGCACTTAAATGAGTATATTAAAGTTGATGTTTATAAGGTGGCGGCAAAGGCAAAGGAAAAGGGTACACTAATTGAATTAAATAATAAACATATTCGATTTAACGATGAAGAGGCAAAACAGCTTATTGACAGTGGTTGCAATTTTATTTTGAGTTCTGATGCTCACAAAAAGAAAAATATTGCTAAGCTTGATAGAGCCTTAGAGTTTGTTTTGAAATACAATATTCCCCTAGAGAGAATTGTGAATGTAGATAAACTTTATAAATAAGGGAAGGGTACAAATGAGTTTTTCGCTAGACGTGAAACAAGAGATAATGGAAAATGAGGTGGATGAGAGTAGCGTGCCTGCTCTTCTTTGTGGTGTTATACTCTCTTCTGGAAGCCTGGTATTAGACCGCAGTGGTATAACCTTTTTAATTTCTAGCGAAAACTCGGCTCTTTTACAGTTTTCAAAGAAACTTTTAAAAAGGTATTGTCCGCAAGTTAAGTTAAGCGAGAGCGAAAGGCAGGTTAATTTCAAGCAAAAAGAAAGAATTGAAATTAAGGTTGATAACGCAAGTGGAAGAATTATTTTAAGCGACCTTGGCATCCTTTCTTTTTCAAAAGATGGTCAGTTTGAAATAAATAGGCTAGGGGCTAAGCACTTAACTCATGAACAGCCTGATAAAATAGCCTTTTTAAAGGGCATGTTTTTAGGGGCTGGAAGCGTTTCAATTCCTCAAAGTATAGATATAAGCGATATTGCAAAGCAGATTAGAAATAGTGGCTACCACATGGAGTGGAATGTTCAGGCAAAAGAGCAGGCAGAGTATATTAGGGAGCTTTTAGCCGAGCTTGATATTATAGTTAGAACAGTTGAAAGAAATGAAAGTTATGTTGTATATTTAAAAGAAGCTGATAGTATTTCTAGTTTGCTTGGAATATTTGGCGCTTCAAGAGCTGTTTTAACTCTTGAAAATGAAAGGGCTGGGCGTGAGATGAGAAACCTTGTAAACCGCCAGGCAAACTGCATATCGGCAAACATTGATAAAAGTATATCCGCCGCGCTTGTTCAGCTTGATGCAATAGAAAAAATACGCAAAACTATTGGTTTAGAGGCTTTGCCACCTGCACTTGAAGAGGTGGCGCTTGCAAGGCTTGCAAACCCTGAGGGGAACCTAAGTGAGATTTGCGAGGTGCTTGATAATAAGATAAGCAAAGGGGCGGTTAGTTTACGATTTAAGAAGATAATAGAAATTGCAAAGGAGATTTAAAGTGAGTAGTTTTGTACATCTACATGTTCATACAGAGTATAGTTTGCTAGACGGTGCTGCCCGTATGGATAAAATGATAAAAGTTGCCGCATCTTATGGTATGCCAGCGCTTGCTATTACTGACCATGGCAATATGTATGGCGCGGTTCACTTTGCAAAGTCATGCAAAAAAGCGGGCATTAAGCCTATAATTGGCTGTGAGTTTTATGTTGCAGATGACTTATCGGTTAAGCAAGGTAAAACAAAGCTTGAACATTTAATACTTCTTGCTAAAAATGATGTTGGATATAAAAATATTGCCATGCTTAACACAATAGCTTTTCGTGATGGTTACTATTACAAGCCAAGGATAGACTATAAAACTCTTGAAAAACACACAGAGGGGGTTATATGCCTTTCAGCATGTTTGGCAGGAACAATTCCTCAATATATTCTTAAGGGAATGTATGACGAAGCTGAAAAAATGGTTGTTTGGTTTAAAGAAAGATTTAAAGATGATTTCTATCTTGAAATGCAAAATCATTATCTAGAGGAAGATGCTATTGTTAATAAAAAGCTTAAAGAGTTTGCAACAAAATATGATATAAAACTTGTTGCAACAAACGATGTGCACTACATTTATAAAGAGGACGCAGAAACTCAAGATGTTTTGATGTGTGTTCAAATGCGTAAAACTTTAGACGACCCAGACAGGCTAAAACTTCCTGGCGACCAAATGTATTTTAAAACTCGTGAAGAGATGGAAAAGGTTTTTCCAAACGACTTTGAGGCGCTAGACACAACGCTAGAAATTGCAGACAAGTGTAATTTCAGCTTTGTTTTTGGTAAATATATGTATCCAAGATACTATCCAGACAATGGGCAAGAGCCAGAACCATTCTTCCGTGACCTTATTGAAAAAGGGCTTGTTAGAAGATATGGAACTGTAACAAAAGAAATTCGTGAAAGAACAGAGCATGAGTATGGCGTTATTGCAGGGCAGGGTTATATTGAATACTACCTAATTGTTTGGGACTATATAAACGCAGCTAAAAAAATGGGTATACCAGTAGGCCCAGGAAGAGGCTCGGGTGTTGGAAGCATTATTGCTTATGCTATTGGAATAACAGATGTAGATCCGCTTAAGTATGATCTGCTTTTTGAAAGGTTCTTGCACACCGAGCGTGTTAGTGCGCCCGACTTTGATGTTGACTTTGCGGATGATAGGCGTGAAGAAGTTATAGATTATGTTAGGCGTAGATATAGTGACCCATGCGTTGTGAAGATAGTAACCTTTGGAACAATGGCTGCTAAGAACGCCATTAAAGATGTTGGTAGAGTTTTGAAAGTGCCTTATAATGAAACGGATAAGGTTACAAAGCTTATGGGCAATGTGTATAAACGCCCAGATATTATTAGAAAGAGTTTTGGTATGTATCACCCAAAAGAAGGGGATAAAGACTACGGAACTGAATACGGAATTGGTGAACTTATAGACATTTACAACCAAAACCCAGAGATTAAAAGAGTTGTTGACATAGCATACAAGGTTGAAGATGCACCAAGGCAGTGTTCAACTCATGCATGCGGAGTTATTATTGGTAGAGAACCGCTTGAAAATGTGATACCACTTTCAAGAAATGGCGAAGATATAACCACTCAATACAACATGAAAGAGGTTGAAGAGCTTGGTCTTTTAAAGATGGACTTTTTGGGGCTTAGAAACCTTAACGATATTCAAACCGCTATTAGATATATAAAGGAAAATCATGGCGTTGATATAGACTTTGATAAGCTTGGTTATGAAGACCCTAAGGTTTATGAATATATTTCAACAGGCAACACTATGGGAATGTTTCAGCTTGAAAGCGGGGGGTTCCAAAAGTTCTTAAAAGAGCTTAAACCATCTTGTCTTGAAGATATTATTGCGGCAATAAGCCTATACCGCCCAGGACCTATGCAATACATTCCTAAGTTTGTGCACAACAAACACCATCCTGAAGACACTACCTACGAGCATGAGATGCTTAGAGATATAATAGATGTTACCTATGGATGTATTGTTTACCAAGAGCAGGTTATGAAAATTGTTCAAAAACTTGCAGGCTACACACTGGGGCAGGCAGACATGGTTAGAAGATGCATGGGTAAGAAAGACAAGGTGGCAATGGCAAAAGAAAAACCTATTTTCTTGTTTGGTAGACCATTTAAAAAGGGCGAAAACGGAGAGAAAGACCAAACTGCCATTGATGGTTGTATTAAGCGAGGCGTTCCTCAAGAAATAGGAGAGAGCATTTGGTCGCAAATGGAACACTTTGCAGAGTATGCGTTTAACAAGTCGCATGCGGCGGCATACAGCGTTGTTACTTATAGAACGGCGTATTTGAAGTATTACTATGAGCCTGAATTTTTAACAAGCATCATAAACAACAGAATTACCAATGCTGATGAAGTTTCAACCTACTTAACCTATGCAAGAAGTGAGGGCATAGAAATTCTTCCAGCAGATATAAATAAAAGTAACACTTATTTTACAGTTAAAAATGGTGTTATTAGATTTGGTTTGTCGGCAATAAGGGGAATAGGTGTGTCGGTTTGTGACGCGATAGTTAAAGAGCGTGAGCAAAATGGAGATTTTAAAGACCTTGGCGACTTTTTAACCAGGGTTGTAGACCTCAATATCAATAAAAGGCTTATTGAAGGCATGATTTACTCTGGTGCGTTTGATTGCTTTGGCAAAACAAGAAGCCAACTTGCTAGCGTTTATGAGCTTGCAATGAGTTGTGCTATTAAAGACAGAAAGAGTAGAGCTGCAGGGCAATTTTCAATGTTTGGAGATTTGTTTTCTAAAGAAGAGTCTATTAAAATAGACTATCCAAACATCAAAGAGTATGACCACAAGTTTAAACTTAAGAAAGAGAAAGAGGCTGTTGGTATCTACATGAGTGGACACCCTCTTGAGCCATATCAAAACATACTTAAGTTATTTAACTTTAACGCAAGCATGATTAAAGACTTTGATAATGCAGATGAAGAAATGGGCTTTGATGATGAGGCAAGTGAAGAAGAGTTACTTGCTATGCGAAACGATATAACTGATGGCATGAATGTTTATACTGGTGGTATAGTTGCTGAAATTCGCAAGATGTTCACAAAGAGTGGCAATAAACCTATGGCTATTATAAAGGTTGAAGACCTTTATGGCAATTTTGATGTTATGATATTTAATAAGTTCTATGAACAAATAAAAGATAGGCTTTGCGAAGACGCAATTGTTACCATAAGTGGAAGGCTTTCAATTAGAGCGGGCGAAAGACCAATTGTAATACTAGATAAAATAACATTCATAGACGATGGGAAAGAAGAAACAATTTCAAATGAAAACAAAAAAATTGTTTTTAACGACAGTGTGGAAGAAAAGAAAACTCAAAACCTTTATATGCAGTTTGATTTAGAGAATGAAAAACTTAAAAATCAGGTGCTAGAGATATTAGACGCCTATCAAGGAGATACTGAAACTTATGTGCAGTTTAACAGAAAACTGTATTTGCTTAATAGAAAAGTTAAACCAACAACAGCTCTTATTAGCGAACTTGGACTTTTAGTTGGCGAGAAAAATATTAAACTAATTTAATTGTTCATAAAAAATAAAAAAACACACATAAAAAAGTGGTAAATTCTTGTTTACCACTTTTTATTATAATTCATAATATTTAATTGTTATATATTTTGTGAAATTAAATGTATTTAAATACTGTTTTATATTATTTTTTTACATTTAACCGCGTTTTTTGTTGATATACATTTCAAGCAGTGCAACCAAGCCATACATTATTCCAGCCAGCAAACATAGCACCACAACTCCGCTCATAACAAGGTCTAGTTTAAAAACTTGACCGCCATAGACTATTAAATAGCCGAGCCCTGCCTTACTTGTTAGATATTCTCCCATAACAACGCCAACCCAGCTCATACCAACATTTATTTTCAATACTGAAATAAAGTCTTTTAGAGATGCTGGAATTATTAGCTTTGTTAGTATTTGAAATTTAGAAGCCCCCATAGTTTTAAGAAGCAGTATCTTTTCTTTTGGAACGGATAAATAACCATTTAGCATTGAAATTATTGTGATTACTATGCAAATTAGTATTCCCATAACAACTATAGATTTTGTGCCAGTTCCTATCCAAACAATAATTAGTGGGCCAAGAGCTATTTTTGGCAAACTGTTTAGAACTATTAGGTATGGCTCTAAAACCCTTCTAACAAATGGCAAAACATAAAGTAGTAGTGCAATTAGCCCACCAAGGGCAGTGCTAATAAAGAATGCCAGAAGTGTTTCATAAAGCGTTACCCATGAGTGGTAGACAAGTGTTCCGTCTTTAAGCATTGCTACAATTTGATTAAATATTCTAGACGGAGAGCTTGTTATAAATGGGTCTACGAGATTAAAAGATGCGCTTATTTCCCAAATAGATAATAGTAATATCAAAAGCAGTATTCTTGTTAGATGAGTTAGAAAGCTTTTTGTTTTTAGTCCCCTTAAATACTTTTTATGCGCTTTAGAGTGGTTTTGTTTTTCTTTTGTCATTGCAATTCCTCCCATATTTTATTGAAATAAACATTAAAGGAAGATTGCTTTCTTCTTTCAAAAGGGGTAAGCTTCTCATCAAAATCTAGATTTATTATAGATTTAACAGTGCCTGGCCTGCTTGTTAAAACTATAACCTTTGTGCTCATAGCTATTGCTTCTGAGATGTCGTGAGTAACAAGAATTGCCGACTTTTGTTCGGTTTTTATAATATTACATACATCGTCTTGAACTGCAAGTCTAGTTTGATAGTCTAGTGCTGAAAAAGGTTCGTCAAGCAAAAGAAGCTTAGGACGCAAACTTAAAGTTCTAATAAGTGCCACTCTTTGACGCATTCCTCCAGACAACTGCTGTGGATAGTGGGAAATAAAGTCTTTTAGTCCGTATTTTTCAAGTAGACTTTTTGCATACTCTCGGTTTTCTTCGGTGTTTCTTTTTTTGAAGCTTAAACCAAGGGTAACATTTTTCCAAATACTAAGCCATTCAAACAAGTTGTCGCGCTGGAACATATAGCCGCATAAACTATTTATTTTTTCAACCTTCTCATTGCCAATAAAAATCTCGCCACTAGTTGGTTTTAAAATGCCAGCGATTAAGGAAAGAATTGTTGTTTTACCACAACCACTAGGTCCAACAATGCTAATAAATTCGCCTTGGTTTACCTCTAAATTTAAATTTGTTAACGCATGTGTTTCACTTTTTGGAGAATGATATATCAATTCAACGCCAGATAAACTAAGTAGCTTCTCCATTTTTTTCTCCTTGCTATTTATTAAATTTATGCGATAGAAAGTGCGTAAGAATTATCTACAACTTGGTTAAAGGCAACGGTTCCGTCTAGCTCGCCAGCGTTGTTTAAAACTTCTAAAAGATTTCTATAAGCAACTTGGCTCATCTCTGGGGAAGAGCACCATGCATCTATGTTTTTATAGCTTTTAACTGCTTTTGCTAAAGATTCTACTGTTGAACCGTCAAACGATTTTACAAGTGCTTCAGCAACTTCTTCATCGCTATGAGTCATAATGTATACATACGCTTTTTTAACTGCTCTTAAAAAGCCCTCAATCTTGTCTTTATTTTGAGCTATGTAGCTTGGCTTTGCCATAAAGCAAGTGTATGGAATTTCGCCACTATATTCGCCAACCGATGCTACAATATAGCCTCTTCCAGACTCTTCATATTCTGTTGCTGTAGGCTCAAACATTGTACAATAGTCGCCCTCGCCAGAATCAAAAACTGGAACTTGCATTGCAAATGAAGTTTCGGTGTCGAGAGTAATATTTGTTCCGTCATATAGGTTAACGCTGTTTACAATCCATTCAAATGTCATAGCTGGAAGTCCACCTTTTCTACCTGCTATAACTTTTTTACCCTGAAGTGATGTTGCCCAGTTAAAAGTGTCTTTCTCGTTTGTCCTAGACACTAGGAATGAGCCATCTCGTTTGGTTAACTGACCGAAAATAATAGGGTAGGATGTGCTGCCTTGTGCGGCAACATATATTACAGTTTCTGCGCCCATTAGAGCAATGTCGGCATTGTTTGATAATAGTGCTGCCATGCTCTTATCGCTACCCTGACCATTTTCGAGTTCTATTTTAATGCCTTCATCTTCCATGAAGCCAAGATTGATTGCTACATAGAGTGGGGCATAAAACACACTATGCGTAACTTCGTTTAGTTTTATAACATCGGTGTCTTTTTTACAAGCTGTAAAAACACCAAGCGATAAACCACACATCATAACGCAAAGCATGATTGTTATTACTTTTTTCAATTTTTTTACCTCCTGTTTAGTTTCACACTGCATTTTATTCAATTTTCTAGCAAATTGTTAATAAAACACTTTAAAAATTGGAATTATTAGTGATATAAT
>USTP01000010.1 GCA_900557695.1 uncultured Thermoanaerobacterales bacterium
GCGTAAGATCGTCGGCAGCGTCAGATGTGTATAAGAGACAGATATAAATACTATATGATTTTAGCATAAGTGCTATTTATTTGCAACCTTATTTAAATATTTTGTATGTTATCAATTTCTACCATAAAATAGGTCTTGAAAAATTTTACTATTTGTGATATCATTTTTTACAGAGGTTTTAGTGATGGTTAGAGCAAATATGTCTATTGATAAAATAAAAATAGCGCTCGACGAGTTTGTTAATAATGGTGGCAAAGTTTCTGACCTTGGTGTGAAAGATGAGCTATATCAGTTTGTTTCGCAAACTCGTGTTTATACATTCAATAAAGATGGAACAAAAAGAAAACTTAATGTTGAAGAAAAGTTTGCATTGGCTGGGCATCCAAGAAAGCCTAAAGCAGTGAAAAATGTATATACTGCTTTGGTTATGGAAATGGAAGATTGGCTTAAGGCTGGTAATGATTTCCATCATCAAAGAATAGATATGCCGTTTTATCAAAGGTTAAAACGAATTGCTCAAAAAGAAACTGAAGAAACGGGAGAACATGTGTTGCCTGAGGATGTTATGCACAGGCTTGGCTATAAAAACTATTCAAATATTTACTTTAGATATCATAAAATTATGGATCTTGAAAAGTACAAAGATGACCAAGGGTATGTAGACTCATATGTTAACGATCCTGAGATGAAAAATTATCTTTTTGGCTGTGAACAAAATTTAAACATGTCAACGCCTGTTATAATAGGACTTGTAGCAAACCAAAAGTTGAAAACTTACACATTAAGTGTAGACTATTTAAAGCAGGTAAAAAAATCGCTTGAAGAATATATAGAAAAGTATGGTACTTTGGTAAATATTAGCAGAACAAACCCAACTTTGTATAGGCAAATTGGCAATATTAAAAAAAGATTGTATAAAGAGGATGCTACTTCCTTTAGTAGCCTAGATGTTTTGGAAATTTTAGAGATTGATGCAGAAAACTTATTTACCGATGCGCCTATAAAGTCGGTTGGGTCTATTGATAAGTTAATGTTTAAGCTAAGAGAAAAGGCAAAAGCTAATGGTGGCATGATTAAAAAGAATGATATTGCCCATGCAGATTATGTTAAGATACTTCAAAAATCATACGAACTTGGTTGCTATGTTTCGGATATATTTTCGGCGTATAGTATAAATTACCAAGATCAACGGGATGCAAAAAGGCTTAATAGTATGCGAGTGAAAGAATATCCATGCATGAAAGAAATGCGTGAGCTTAGAGATGAGATAGTAGGTAGGGCAATAAAAGCAAATGGTAACATGTGTAAAGAAGAACGATTTGAAGTTTATTTGCAAGCGTGCATTTTAGCTTATGAAAAATACAAAAACCAAATAAACAATTTTGAAGACGATGATGAACCAGAGGTTTAGTGTTGATTTTGGTTGTTTTGAAGCGTTTTTTTCATAATTTAGATACAAATTTTGCGTTTTTATAGGAGAGGTTTTATGGCAGAAACTGTTTTGGAAAAGATAAAAAGGAAGCTTGCTAAGTTTGTGGAAAATGGTGGAGATGTTAATTCCCTTGGTAGGAATGACGAACTATATAGATATATTTTGTTTTCAAATATAGTGGGTGCGCGTGGAGAGAGGCTGGGGCTTGAGGCAAAGTTTAAACTTGCTGGCTACCCAAGAAAAAGTAAAAGAGCTAAGAGCGCAAAGGAAATATTAAAGGAAGAGGCGCAGGCTTGGTTGGACGCTGGAAATTCTTTTCATGTGGCAAGAAAGTCTTTACCATTTTTTGAAAGGCTTCATACTGTTGTTAAGTATGAAAAAATTAAACAAAATAGAGATGTTTCTTATGAAGAGATAATGAAAAGTTTGGGCTTTAAAAATTATTCAGACACATATTACAGGTATTCAAAGCTCATGAGTTTGGCTGATTATAAAGATGAGGATGGGTTTGTTGATGGCTATAGAAAGGATTCTAAAATGAAAGGGTTTGTGAACTCATGTGCAGAGTCGCTTGATATGCCAATTGCTGTAGTGGTTGGGCTTATTGCAAATCAAAACATGAAAAAATATTATCTGGATGTTGATTATTTTAAGAGAGTTAGGGATGACCTTAAATCATATATAAACCAGCACGGTTCTTTGGTTGATCTTAAAAGAAATAATAGCCGTTTGTATGGCAGACTAGAAATGATTAAAGAAAGAATAGGGCTTGGTGGTGATAGCGTTACGATGAAGCAAGTTTTGGAGCTTCTAGATATTGTGGCGGAAAACAATTTTTCTAGCAAGAGTAAAAAGAACCCAAACAACCGTGAACTTGAAAATATAATGTTTGAGCTTATACAAACCGCTAAACAGAAAAATGGAGTTTTAAGGCGAGCAGATATTGAAGATGGCGATTATTTGAAAATTCTTGGCAAAGCCGTGGAATTTGGTTGTTATATGCCAGCATTCTTTAGGCTATACGATATCAACTATGTTGATGGTAAAGAAAATAAGCGTTTTAAGAAAATGGAGGTTGAAGAATATCCATATCTTGGCGAAATGAGGCATATGCGCGATGGTTTGTATGCGAATGCTTTGCAAAATAACACAAGTCTATGCAAGGAAGAAAAGTTTGAAATGTACATGGGTGCATGTAAACAAGCCTATGATAAATACAAAGGGTTGATACATAATTTTAAAATGAGCGATAGTAGTGAACCTGAAGATGGAAGTCTAGAATAGGCTGATTTACGCCATTTTTTACGATTTAAAAACGCAAAATTGCGTTTTTTATTTTTAGAAACAAAAAATCTTTTTTAGAATTCAAATTTTTCTAAAGGTTGGTGTTGTTTTTTAGCTTTAATATTTATTTGATAAAAATAAATAAATATGTTATATTTTAAAAAGTAATATAAAGGAGCAGGGTTTTATGCTAGCGGTTGTGAATAGTTTTGGTCTTGTGGGTCTTGAAGGGTACAAGATTGATGTAGAGGTGGATGTTAATATGGGTTTGCCTAAGTATGAGATAGTAGGGCTACCTGATGCTTCGGTTAAAGAAGCAAAGGAAAGGGTTCGTTCTGCTATCAAAAACTCTGGCTTTAAATTTCCATCAGGAAGAATAACTGTGAATTTAGCACCTGCTAACAAAAAGAAAGAGGGTTCGGGCTTTGATTTGGCAATGGCTGTTGCAATACTTTTCGCAACCGAACAATTAAATATTAAAAAGACAAACAAATTTATATTTTTAGGTGAGCTTGGGCTTGATGGTTCTCTTAAGGCCGTGAATGGTTTATTGCCAATGTTAATTTCTGCTAGAGCAGAGGGGTATAATGATTTTATAATACCAGCTCAAAACATGCAGGAGGCTAGTTACATTGATGGAACTAATGTTTATGCTTTAAATAATTTTAAGGATGTTATAAACTTTTTGTCGGGAGAATTAAACTTTTTGCCAATTGAGAAAAAGGAATGGAAGTGCGAAGGTGTGAAAGCTAGCGAAGATTTTGCAAGAGTAAAGGGGCAAGCTGTAGCAAAAAGAGCGATGGAGATAGCCGTGGCAGGTGGGCACAATATTTTAATGGTTGGGCCTCCAGGTAGTGGAAAAACAATGCTTGCTCATTGCGTTCCATCTATTTTGCCAGATTTAACTTTTGAAGAGGCTTTAGAGATAACAAAAATTCATAGCGTTGCTGGGGTGCTAGACCTAAAGAAAGGGATTGTTACATCTAGGCCGTTTAGGTCGCCACACCACACAGCGTCTACTGTTGCTTTAACTGGCGGGGGAAAATCTGTTTTGCCAGGGGAAATTAGTTTAGCTCATAATGGTGTTTTATTTTTAGATGAAATGCCAGAATATTCTAGAGATACTTTAGAAACCTTGCGCCAACCTTTGGAAGATGGGTGCATTACTGTTTCAAGAGCTTCTGGAACTGTGGTTTATCCTGCGAACTTTATACTAATTGCAAGCATGAACCCATGCCCATGTGGAAACTTTGGCTCTAAAGATTTGGAGTGCACTTGCTCGCCATCTCAAATTCAAAGATATATGAGAAAAATTTCGGGACCACTACTTGATAGAATTGACATAAAAATTGATGTTGATCGTGTTACCTTTGTAGACTTAAATAGCGACAAGGAAGAAGAAAGTAGTGCTGAAGTTAAAAAGAGGGTTGACAGGGCTAGAAAAGTGCAACTTGAAAGATATAAAAATGACAAAAATTATTCTAATGCGAAGATGAATTCTAAACAAATAAAGCTATATTGCAAGATTGATGACGACACTAGAGATTTCATGGAACAGGCTTTTGAAAAGTTCCATATGTCGGCAAGGGCGTATAATAGAATATTAAAAGTTGCTAGAACCATTGCCGATTTAGAGGGGAAAGAGAATATTGAGTTTGAACATGTTGCCGAAGCTCTTGCTTATAGAACCATAGAGAGGGTGCTTTTATGAGAAAGCTGATAGATAGGCTGCTGGTGCTATTTGACTTTATTTCTTTACCATATAAAGCAAGTGTTTATTTGCTTGAGAATTTTAACGAGGATGAGATTTTTAATATAGAAACAATTAAGCATAGCGTGGTTGAAGCTTGCGGAGAGGCTATTTATTTAAAATTAAAAAATGCAATTTCTGTTAAAAACATCGAAAATTTTGAATTAAAACTTGAAAAACACGGAATTTTTGCTGTTTCAATAAATGATGAGAATTATCCTAGTTCATTAAAAAATATTCATAATCCGCCACTTGTTTTGTATGCAAAGGGCGATATAAGTTTATTAAATGAAAAGCTTATTGCTATAGTTGGAACCAGAAAGCCAACTTCTTACGGAAGGGAAGCTACTAGGTATTTTGCTTCTAATTTATCTAAGGCTGGTATGGTAACCTTGTCGGGGCTTGCCTATGGGCTAGACATGGAGGTAGCGTCTAGCACGCTTGAGGCAAAAGGTAAAACTATTGCAGTTCTTGGCGGTGGGCTAGATAATATTTACCCAAGCCAGAATACATTTTTGGCAGAACGCATAGTTAAAGAAGGCGGGCTACTTTTAAGTTTGTATCCACCAGGAAGAAGACCAACCAAGTATTCTTTTGTTGATAGAAACCGAATTATTAGTGGGCTTTCGCTTGGAACTATTGTAATAGAAGCTGGGGAAAGCTCTGGGACGCTAAACACCGCTAGCCATGCAATAGAACAGGGAAAAGAGTTGTTTGTTGTTCCTGCGAATATTTTTTCTAGTGCTAGTCTTGGTTCAAACAGGCTTATTGAGGAAATGCCAGAAACTTTTACATTGAACTTTGAGCATGTTTTAAGGGTTTTAAAAATTGAAAATAGAAACAAGGAAAAACAGCAGAAAAATGCTGCTACTGGTGAGCAAGAAAAACTTATTGTTTTGGCTTTGTATGAAAAAGATTTAGAGTTTGACGAGCTAAAAGAGAAAACAAACCTCGACTCAAAATCTTTGATAAGTTTGTTGACAAGGCTTGAAATTAGTGGTTTAATAAAAAAACTGCCTGGCAATATTTATTCACTAAATGGCAGTTTAGGCTAAATAGGTAACGCTAAAAGTAGGAGAATTTATGAAATTAGTTTTAATTGAAGGACCTGGTAAACAAGCAAGTGTGCAGAAATATTTAGGTAAAGACTATAAGGTTTTACCTACATTTGGGCATCTTGCAGATCTTCCACTTCATGGGCTTGGGGTTGATGTTTCAAACAACTTTAAACCAGAGTATGTGGTTGAGGGGGACAAGAAAAAAACAGTATCAAAACTTGTTACAGAAGCTAAAAAGGCAGATGAAATATATTTTGCCACCGACCCAGACCGTGAGGGAGAAGCTATAGCGTGGCATGCGGCAAAACTACTTAATGTTGATGAAACAAAGCCTGTTAGGATAGAGTTTAACCAAATTAGTAGTGATGCTGTTAAAAAAGGTGCAGCGCATCCAAGACCTATAAATATGGATCTTGTTAACGCTCAGCAGGCAAGAAGAGTTTTAGATAGACTTGTTGGTTACAAACTTTCTCCTCTTCTTTGCAAAAAAGTTCAAAGCAACACTTCGGCTGGTAGAGTTCAGTCGGTTACGCTAAGGCTTGTTGTGGACCGTGACCGCGAAATAGAGAACTTTAAACCTGAAGAATACTGGACGCTAACCGCCACCTTAAAAAAGAATGGACATAAAGATGAGTTTAAAGCAATACTTGAGGCAGGAAGAGATAAAAAAATCAAGAATAAAGAGATGATGGATGAGGTTTTGGCCGATATTGAAAATGAGCAGTTTGTGGCAAAAACTGTTAAAAGGTCGGTAACATCTTCTCATCCAAGCGCACCTTTCACAACTTCTTCTATGCAACAAGAGGCAGGAAATAAGCTGGGGCTCACCTCTAAGCAAATAAGTACTACTGCTCAAGGGCTGTATGAAGGAATTGAGATTGAGGGCGAGGGCAAGATGGCTCTTGTTACTTATATTAGAACTGACTCAGTTCGTGTTGCTCCAGAGGCTCAAGCCATGGCTAAAGAGTTTATACTAAATAAGTATGGCGAGAAATATTTGCCAGAAAAGCCAAGGTTTTATAAAAATAAAAAGGATGCCCAAGATGCGCACGAGGCTATAAGGCCAATTTCATTAAACATAACGCCTGAGAGCATAAAAAATAAAGTTCAAAAGAACTATTACAAATTGTATAAACTTATATATGATAGGTTTTTGGCAAGCCAAATGGCAGACGCCACATATAATTCGCTAAGTGTAGACATTTACGCAGGTAAGCATAAGTTTAAAACAACAGGAAGAGCACCTATTTTTGATGGGTATACAGCAATTTATAATAACCAAGTTGAAACTGACGAAGATGATTCTGTTTCAGCTTCTCTTCCAAATATTGAAGAGGGAGATATCTTAGAGAAAAAGCAATTAAAACCAGAGCAAAAGTATACAAAGCCCCCTGCAAGGTTTACTGAGGCAAGCCTTGTTAAGGCGATGGAAGACAAGGGTATTGGTAGACCTGCCACATATGCTCAAACTGTGGCTCTTCTTCAAAACAGGCATTATGTTGAAAAAGAGGGCAAACAGCTTAAAAGTACAAAGCTGGGAAGAGTTGTTGTAGACACTTTAATTAAATATTTTTCCGATATTATGGATATTGGCTTCACTGCAGATATGGAAAACAAGCTAGATGATATTGAGCTTGGTGGCAGTGAGTGGCAAAAGGTTGTTTCAGACTTTTATGTGGGTTTTGAAAAAGAGCTGAAGGCGGCTTTCCTAGACGGAACAAAAAGTAAAGTTCCAGATGAGGAAAGCGATGAGATTTGCGAAAAATGCGGAAGCAAGATGGTTATAAAAACGGGTAGGTTTGGTAAGTTCCTGGCGTGCCCAAACTTCCCAACCTGTAAAAACACGAGAAAACTAGAGGCGGATAGCCCTGTTGTTGGAGTTTGCCCTAAGTGTGGCAAAAATGTAAGGAAACTAAAAACAAAAACTGGTAAAATATTTTATGGTTGCGAAGGCTACCCTGATTGTGACTTTAAATCGTGGGATATTCCAGCAAACGAAAAGTGTCCCACCTGCGGGGAAGACATGATTGTTAAATTATATTCAGCTAAAAAAGTTACGAGTTGCCCTAAGTGTGGCTACTCAAGAGTAGACAAAAAAGTTGGGCAGGAAAATGGAGAAAATAAAGGTTAGAGTTATTGGAGGAGGCCTTGCTGGATGCGAGGCTTCTTATCAACTTGCAAAACGCGGTTTTTTTGTTGAGCTTTATGAAATGAAACCTCACACATTTTCTCCTGCGCATCATAATGAGAACTTGGCAGAGATTGTTTGTAGCAATTCGTTTAAAAGTTCGCTTCTATCTACCGCTTCTGGAGCTCTAAAAGCAGAGCTTGAGATTTTAGATAGCTTGCTTTTGAAAGTGGCAAAAAAATGCAAAGTTCCTGCTGGAAGTGCCTTGGCTGTTGATAGAGATGAGTTTAGTAAACTTGTTAGTAAAGAACTTGAAAAGTTTGAAAATATAAAAATAATAAGGCAAGAGATTACAAGTATAGATGAAAGTATTCCAACTATTATTGCAACGGGTCCACTAACTAGTGATAAGCTTGCTAAAAACATTACAAAGCTTTTAGGTGAGCAGGAACTTCACTTTTTCGATGCTTCGGCGCCTATAGTTGAGGCTAGTTCGATAAAAATGGAAAAAACTTTCACAACCTCTAGATACCAAAAGGGGGAAAGTGACTATATAAATTGCCCATTAAACAGAGAAGAGTATTATAATTTTGTTAACGAACTTATAGGTGCTAAAAGGGCCAACCTTCATGATTTTGAAACCAGTGAAGTGTTTGAAGGTTGTATGCCAATAGAAATTATGGCATCTAGAGGAAAAGACACACTGAGGTTTGGGCCGTTAAGACCAGTTGGGCTATTAGACAATGAGGGTAAACGCCCATTTGCTGTGGTGCAACTCAGGCGCGAAAATGTTGAGGGAGAGTTATATAACTTAGTTGGATTTCAAACCAATTTAACATTTCCCGAGCAAAAACGAGTTTTTTCTATGATTCCAGCTCTTGAAAATGCTGAGTTTTTAAAGTATGGTGTTATGCATAGGAATACATTTATAAATTCGCCTAAGCACCTTAATAGTGATTTTTCTTTAAAAACGAACGATAAAATCTTTTTCGCTGGGCAAATAACTGGCGTTGAGGGGTATGTTGAAAGCATAATGAGTGGGCTAATAGCTGGAATTAGTATGGCCCTGAAACTTGAAAATAAAGAGAAAATTCTTTTTAATAATTTGACTATTACTGGTGCTTTGTGTAATTATATCAGTACTGAAAATGTTAATTTTCAGCCAATGAATGCTAATTTTGGTTTGCTCAGCCCGCTAAACGAAGTTATAAAAGACAAGCAAAAGAGGAAGGAAGCTTATAGCGAAAGAGCAATACTAGAAATGAGAAAAATCAAGGAGGCAATATGTTAGATATCATAGGAACCACCATTGTTGGTGTAGAAAAAGATGGTAAATATGTTGTTGCTGGAGATGGCCAGGCAACTCTTGGCGAGCAGGTTATCTTTAAAGCAAAAACTAAAAAAGTTAAAAGAATATATCAGGATAAAGTTGTTGTGGGCTTTGCTGGCGGAGCAGCAGATGGTTTTTCTTTAACTGAAAAGCTTGAAAAAATGCTTCAAAAATATTCAGGTAACCTTATGAGGGCTGTTGTAGAGCTTGCTCAGCTTTGGAGGGGCGACAAGGCGCTTCGCCAGTTAAATGCAATGATGATTGTTGCAGACAAAACGGGTATGTTTATAGTAACTGGTGTTGGGGATGTTATGGAACCAGATGACGGGGTTTGTGCAATTGGTAGCGGCGGAAATTATGCACTAGCTGCAGCAAGAGCCCTAAAACAGAACACGAATTTAAGTGCAAAAGAGATTGCCGAAAAATCTCTTAAAATTGCAAGTGAGATTTGCGTGTTCACAAACGATAATATAACTATGGAGGAAGTGTAGTATGGAACTTTCACCAAAACAAATTGTAACCGAGCTTGACAAATATATTATTGGTCAAGATGAGGCAAAAAAAGCGGTGGCAATCGCTTTAAGAAATAGATATAGGCGCAGCAAACTTTCAAAAGAGATGCGTGATGAGATTACCCCTAAAAATATTATCATGAAAGGGCCAACAGGGGTTGGTAAAACAGAGATTGCAAGAAGGCTTGCAAAACTTGTTAAAGCTCCTTTTGTTAAGGTTGAGGCAACAAAGTTTACAGAAGTTGGCTATGTTGGAAGAGATGTTGAATCAATGATTCGTGACCTTGTTGAGGCGTCTATCCATCTTGTTAAATCTGAAAGGATGGCAGAGGTTAGGCAAAGGGCTGAACAAGCCGCCATAACAAGGCTTGCAAACACCATGTATGCTTCAAAGCGTGAGATGTATGTGGGTAAAACTGATGAAGAAATAAGAGAAATTTTAAAAGCTGAACTTTTAACAGATAAACTAGATGGTGAGATGGTAGACATAGAGGTTCAGGAAGAGGCGAAAAGTATGCCTCTTATGCCTGGCATGGAGATAAACCTTGGGGATATGTTTGGCGGCATGATGCCTAAGCGTAGAAAGAGGAAAACCATGCAAATAGGCGATGCGAAACGAGTGCTTATAGCTGAAGAGAGCGACAGGCTTATTGATATGGACAATGTAAACTCTGAGGCTCTTAGGCGTGCAGAGCAAAACGGCATTATTTTTATTGATGAAATTGATAAAATTGCTGGAAAGGGCGGCGGAAACAGTTCTTCGCCTGATGTTTCGCGCGAGGGCGTGCAAAGAGATATTTTGCCTATAGTTGAAGGCTCTACTGTTTCAACTAAGTATGGGCCAATTAAAACCGACTATATTTTGTTTATAGCTGCGGGAGCATTCCACATGTCTAAAGTGGAAGACCTTATTCCAGAACTGCAAGGAAGATTTCCAGTTATTGTTGAGCTAGATAGTCTTGGCTATGACGACTTTAAAAATATTTTGAAAAATACAGAAAACTCGCTACTTCTTCAGTATCAAAGCTTGCTATTAGTAGACAATATTAAACTTGAATTTAAGGAAGATGCCATTGAAGAAATAGCCAAAGATGCTGTTATAGAAAATGAAACCAGTGAAAATATTGGGGCAAGAAGACTTCATACAATAATTGAGAAATTGCTTGAAGATATTTCTTTTAATGCAACGGGCGATCATCCTGTTATCAATGTAAAGATAGATAAAAAGTATGTTCAAGAGCATATGGGAAAAATTATTAAAGACTTAGATTTAAGAAAATATATTATGTAAAGGATAAGCTTATGATAAACAGGCCAAAGGGAACAAAAGATGTTTTACCAAACGAGGTATATAAATGGCAATATGTGGAAAAACTTGGAAAGTATTGCTTAAGTCTTCGCGGGTTTAAAGAGATAAGAACCCCAGTTTTTGAACACACTGAACTATTTGTTAGAGGTGTTGGAGAGGGGTCGGACATTGTTAATAAAGAGATGTACACTTTTCTTGACAAAGGTGAAAGAAGCATAACACTAAAGCCAGAGGGCACGGCTTCAATAGTTCGAGCACTTATAGAGAATGGGCTTGATAATGAAGCAATGCCGCAAAAGCTGTTTATGCTAACGCCTTGCTTTAGGTATGAAAGGCCACAGGCTGGTAGATTTCGCGAACACCACCAGTTTAGTATTGAGGCTTTTGGCTCTCACTCTCCGCTAATGGAAGTTGAGGTTATTGGCACAATAAAGGCAATTTTAGACTCTTTGTCTTTCAATAATTATTTAATTAACATCAACTCTATTGGCTGTAAAAATTGTAGAAAACACTATCTAGAAGTTTTGAAAAAATACTACTCAAAGCATATTGACAGCATGTGTAACGACTGTAAAGTTCGCTACAATAAAAACCCTTTAAGACTTCTTGATTGCAAGGAAGAAAAGTGTGCTGTGTACAAAGCTGAAGCGCCAAAACCTCGTGACTATTTGTGTGACGAATGTAAAGAGCATTTTAAACTTTTAACCGAGCTTCTAGATGCTAGCAAAATTACGTATAGGGTTAATGACAATTTGGTTCGTGGGATAGACTATTATTCTAGAACGGTTTTTGAATTTTTAACTGAAGAAAAAGGTGCGCTTAATGTTATATGCGGTGGCGGAAGATATGATGGTCTTGTTGAGGAACTTGGAGGAAAGCCTCTTCCAGCTGTTGGCGTGGGGCTTGGAATAGAGCATCTTCTGCTGCTCCTTGAAAAAAATGGTATTGAAATACCTAAAACAGATAAGCTAGACTTATATGTTGCCTGTGCATCAAAGCGTGAGATGCCTAAAGTTGTTTCGCTTGTGAAAGAGCTTAGAGATAGAGGGGTTAGCACCGAATTTGATACCATGGATAGAAGCTTAAAAGCTCAAATGAAATATGCAAACAAGATTGAGGCGAGGTATGTTTTGGTTATAGGCGAGGAAGAACTGCTTTCGGGCAGAGCAGCTTTAAAAAGCATGAATAGCGAAAAACAAGAATTTGTTAATTTTATGTCTAAAGAAGACATTGATGGTATTGCAAAGCTGGTTAAAGAAGATTAAAAGGAGTGAAATATGGAAAGCTTAACTAAAAACAATTTTGATGAAAAAATGAAACAGCCAGTTATTTTTGTAGACTTTTGGGCGTCTTGGTGTGGCCCATGCATGGCTATGGCTCCAATCTATGAAGAAGTAGCAAAAGAATTTAATGGAAAGGCTGAGTTTTTAAAATGTAATGTTGATGAAGAAAGAACCATTGCTTTAAAGCAGGGAATTTCTAGTATTCCTTGCATTATTGCTTTTAAAAACGGCAAGATGGTAGACAAAAGTGTTGGGCTTGTTCCAAAAGAAGTATTTACAAGCTTTGTTAAAAAGCAACTAAACTAAAATTTTATAGAAAACAAAATAAAAAACGCAATTTTTTAGCTTTAAATCAAGATAGATTGTTTTTAAGTTGAAAAAATTGCGTTTTTTTCGTTTTTACTATTGACGATATAACTTTTAAGTGATAAACTTAACATAAAGAAAAAATATTTAGGAGAGTACAATGGAAAAACAAAAAGTTGTTTATTTAGACAATGCTTCAACCACTCCTATGGCAAGCGAAGTTTATAGAGAAATGATTGAGTGTTATGGGGCAGTTTATGGCAATCCTATGGGGCTTTATAAAGCAGGGCAGGATGCCGAAGCTCTTTTAGACAAAGCGAGGGAAAAAGTTGCTAAAGCTATTGGCGCAAGTAAAAATGAAATCTATTTCACAGCTGGTGGAACTGAGGCAAACAACTGGGCAATTAAAGGAATTGCTAGGGCTAATCGAGATAAAGGTAATCATATTATAACATCTAGCATTGAGCATCCTTCTGTTCTAGAAAGCTGCAAAGCACTTGAAAAAGAGGGCTTTAAAGTTACATATATTCCAGTAGATGAGCAAGGGGTTATTAAATATAGCGAAATTGTTAAATCTATTGGGCCAGACACTATTTTAATTTCAATTATGGTTGGTAACAACGAAGTTGGAACCCTTCAACCAATCAAAGCAATAGCAGAGCTAGCCAAGGCAAACAAAGTTATTTTCCATACAGACGCAGTTAGTGCAATAGGTTATGTAGATATAAATGTTAAAGACATTGGAATTGATGCGCTATCTATTTCAGGGCATAAAATATATGGGCCAAAAGGCGAAGGTGCTTTGTATGTTAGAAAAGGTGTGAAAATAAACAATCTTCTTGATGGTGAAGCTCAAGAAAGAGGCTTAAGGGCAGGAACTGAAAATGTTCCAGCAATAGTTGGCCTTGGGAAAGCAATAGAAGATGTTACAGCAAATATTGATGAAAATAATAAACAACTAAGATCTGTTAGAAGATACTTTTTAAAGCAAGTTAGTGCGATGATTCATAATATTTCACTAAATGGGCATCCAATCCAAAGGCTTCAAAATAACGCTAGCATTAGTTTTGAAGGTGCCGAGGGCGAGGCCTTAGTGATGATGCTAGACCGAGAAGGAATTTATGTGTCAACTGCTTCAGCTTGTGCTAGTATTAACGGCAAGCCATCGCATGTTTTGCTAGCGATGGGGAAAGACACAGAAACTATAGCATCTACACTTAGGTTTACCTTTAATAAATACACAACCAAAGAAGATGTAGATTATGTTGTTGAAAGGCTTAGAAAAATTGTTAAAAAAGTTAGAAGTATATCTGCGATAAGAATTTATAAAAATAAGGTGGAGTTATAGTATGGTATATAGTGAAGAAGTTTTAAATGAATTTTTCAATCCTCAAAATGTTGGTGTTATAAAGGGTGCTAGCGGAAAAGGCAAGATTGTTACCGCAGAAAATAAAGAAATTTTCAAAATCTATATTCAAGTTGAAGATGGTAAAATAGTTGATGCTAAGTTTCAAACCTTTGGGTGCACAGCTTCTATTGCGGCAACAAGCAAAGCCACTAGCATGATTATTGGCAAAACCCTAGATGAAGCAAATGCAATAACCGCAAAGGATATTTTAAAAGAACTTGGTGGAAAGCTTCCTGAGGGGAAAGAATACTGTGTGGCAACTGCAGAAGAAACCATAAAAAATGCGATTGCTAACTACTACAAAAAATCTAAGGGTGAAAAAGACTTGGATGACGAAGATTAGAATTTTTTAGCATTTTAATAGTGTTTTTAACATAAATTTAGCCAGATTTTGCGTTTTTTGAAAGTGCAAAATCTGGCTTTTTTTGTTTAGAAAGGAATAATATAGATAAAAATAAGCAAACTAAGATTAAGAAAAAGGAGATAAAAAAATGAAAGACACTATTAAATGCTGTATAATTTCAATGGGGATAGGCTTTGCTGTTGGTGCTCTTGTAGCTGCCTCAAACAAGAAATTTCAAAACAATATAAAACAGGCAAAAACTATGGCTATGGAAAAACTAGACGAAGCAAAAGAAGAGATAACAAAAATAAAAGAGAACATGAGTAAGACTAACGAAGAGGAGGCTCAAGAGAGTGATGAGCCAAAAAGCCAGGCTGGTAATAGTAAAGCAAACTCTAGTAAAAGTAAAACAAAAACTTCAAAATAATTTGCCATAAAACTTATTATATGCTAAACTTTGTTTATAGTCTAAGTGTAAGGAAAAATATTTGTGAAGAAAATTATTGGTCTAGATGTTGGAACTGTTAGAATTGGTATAGCAACAAGTGACCCTCTTGGAATTATTGCAAGTTCTTATGAGGTGTATAGGAGGCGAAACTTGTATTTAGACGCGAAGTATTTAAGCATGCTTTCAGAGAAGCTAGATTCCGACACATTTGTTATTGGTCTTCCTTTAAAGATGGATGGAAGCGAGGGGGAATCTGCTCGAATGGTTAAAGAGCTTGCAAGTGCTCTTGAAAAAGAAACCAAATCTAAAATTGTGTTTCAAGACGAAAGGCTATCTACCGTGTCGGCAGAAAAAATTTTAATAGAGTCGAACATGCGAAGAGAAAAGCGTAAGAATGTTGTAGACCAAGTTGCTGCCACAATTATTTTGCAAAATTATTTGGACAAAATAAAAAAGTAGTGTATAATAAGAGAAAGAAAAGCGAATAGCTTTTTATAAACTAACAAGGAGTAACAATATGGCAAATAATGAAGAAGAAAAGAAATTCGGTGGAGAGGCTGTTCCAGCATCAATCGACCATATGCAAAATGACGATGATGATGTTGTAACTTTAATGACTGCTGATGGCGAAGAGGTAGACTTTATTGAAGTTGCTGGAATTGCTTATAGAGGTAATTTCTACGCAATTTTGCAACCAGTTGAACTTTTAGATGGTATGGAAGAAGATGAGGCATTGGTTTTCAAAGTTTCAAGAGGCAAAGAAGGCGAGGATAAATTTGAAATCGAACTTGATGATGCTATCATTGATGCTGTATTTGAAGAATACAACAAACTTCTAGACGAAGCTGAGGGTTCTGGCGAAAGCGGAAACAAATAAGGTTTTTGTTTTGTAAGTACTTAAAAAATAATTAACGCAAAGCGTATTATAGTGCGCTTTGCGTTTTTGTGTTTAAATATTTTAGTTTGTGACTTTTTAAATCTGGGGTTCGCTACTAACCACGAACTCTTTTTCTATACAGTCTAATAAAGGCATAACTTCGCTATTTAGTAGCTCTTCAAACTTTTCTTTTGGCAAAAGTCTAGTAACTGAATACTTGCAAAAATTATCAATTAAGGATACCTTGAAAAGGTGCTTTAATTTAAGCTTGTTTATTTTAATTTTTGAAATTTCATTGTATTTATCTACAACATCATTCATAAAAGAATAAGGGATATCTCTTGAATATGCGCCATTAGATATAAAGTCGGCATAAGCGCTTCTAATTCCTGCAAACTCCCAATCTACAAGGGTTAACTTACCAGTTTCTTTTTCTATCACAAAATTAGGTTTTCGTATATCAAAGTGGGTTAGTGTTCTTAGTTCGTCTGCACTGCTCATTTTGCTTAAAATTTGTACAGACTCATTAAATATTTGCAGTGCTTTTTTAGGAATAAGACTCTTGTAAAAGTTTTGAGCTAGTGGAACATGAGCCATAAGACTTTTATACAGAGGTTTTTTGCTTGCTGGCAAAACTAGTAGGGAATGAAACTTAGTTAAAAACTCGGCAAGCTGGCTGGCATATATCTTTGAGGTTTTTGTATTGGTAAATTCTTCAGTTAAAGGGGTTCCGCCATATTCTTCAAGGGCAAATTTTCCGTAGTTTATAATGTATGGCACCTTTACACTAGAATCTATTTCATGCGCCATTTGCTGAATAAGGAAAGGGGCGTTCATACTACCATAATTTTTGCGTATAAACGCATTTGTGGTTCCGCGTAAAGAAAAGGCGGCTTGTGCTCTTAAAACTGCTCTTCTAAGCCATTTTAATTTATAATAAACTTTTTTTAATGGGTTTTGAGTGTCGTGGCTTAAGTTGTACTTTAGTACTAATTTTTTCTCTTCATCGTCAATTAAAAGAACAACATCATTGTTGAAGCCCTTGCCAATATGTTCGGCTGAAACAATTTCTCTGCCCGTTAATTCTTCTATTTTTGGAATTAAACTTTCTATATTCAACATAGTTATAAAATTATATCACAGTGAGGAAAAATAAACAATAGTTAAATTAACGAAAAATATGAATAGTGCTTGATTTTTTTGTTTGGGTGTGTTATATTTTTCTCATCACGCACCCGTGTGGATATTTTAGCTGTTGCTCGAAAGAGTGGCTAGGATAGTTGATATACGGGGAGGAAATAAACAAGGAGGAAAAAAGTAATGTCAGTAGTATCAATGAAGCAACTTTTAGAAGCAGGTGTTCATTTTGGTCATCCAACTAGAAAATGGAACCCAAAAATGAAAAAATACATCTATACTTCTAGAAACGATATCTATATTCTTGACCTTGAACTTACTGTTGGCTTAATTGATGAAGCGTATGCTTTCATTAAAGAAGTTGTGTCTTCAGGCAAGAGTGTATTGTTTGTTGGAACCAAGAAGCAAGCAAAAGATGCCGTTATTGAAGAAGCTAAGCGTTGTGATATGTTCTACATGGGTAACCGTTGGCTTGGAGGAACTTTAACCAACTTCAAAACTATTAGAAGTAGGGTTGATAGGCTTAACAAACTTAACCAAATGGAAAAATCTGGAGAGTTTGACCTTCTTCCTAAGAAAGAGGTTATGAAGCTTAAAGCTGAAAGAGATAAGCTTGAAGAGAACCTTGGCGGTATTAAAGAGATGAGAACTTTGCCAGGTGCACTTTTCGTTGTAGACCCTAAGAAAGAGTATATTGCAGTTCGTGAAGCTAGATCGCTTGGTATTCCTATCGTTGGTTTGGTAGACACTAACTGTGACCCTGATGATGTAGACTATGTTATCCCTGGTAATGACGATGCTATTCGTGCCGTTAAGCTTATAGCTGGTGCAATGGCAGACGCTGTTATTGAGGCTCGTGAGGGTGAGGAAGGCTTAGCTAAGCGTAAAGAAGCTGAAGAAGCTAAAAAGGCTGAGGCTAATAAAGAAGCTGAAGAAGGCATAGAAGAAAACCTTGAAGCTTCAAACGAAGAAGTGGCTAAACAAACGACAAGTGAAACCAAAGTTACAGAATAATTTTTTAAAAGGAGAAAGATAATGGCTTTTACTGCTAAAGATGTAGTGGAACTTAGAGAAAAAACAGGCGTTGGCATGCTTGATTGCAAGAAAGCGCTAACCGAATGTGACGGTAATATGGAGAAAGCTATCGACTATCTTCGTGAAAAAGGTATTGCTGCTGCTGCAAAGCGTCAGGCTAGAATTGCTGCCGAGGGTGCTGTTTTCTCTTATATTCACATGAATGGAACAATTGGCGTTTTGCTAGAGGTTAACTGCGAAACAGACTTTGTTGCAAAGAGCCCTGCTTTCCAAGAGCTTGGTCACGATATTGCAATTCATATTGCTGCAGCAAACCCTAAGTATGTTACAGTTGATGAGGTAGACACTTCTGTTCTTGAAAAAGAGAAAGAGATTTTAAAAGCTCAAGCTCTTAACGAGGGTAAGCCAGCTGCCGTTGTTGATAAGATGGTAGAGGGAAGAATTAAGAAGTTCTATAAAGAAGTTTGCTTGATGGAGCAAGAGTTTGTTAAAGACCCATCTAAAACTATAACAACATTAGTTAACGAAGCTATCAACAAAATTGGCGAAAAGATTTCTATTCGTAGATTTGTTAGATACCAAATGGGTGAGGGTTTAGAAAAGAGGAAGGACGACTTTGTTGAAGAAGTTCGTAAACAATCTGGTTTAAACTAAACATAAGTTTTAAATAAAAAATTAGGCTTTATTGAAGTGAACCCCATTTTTGCACCACAAAAATAAAAAGGGATTACTTTAAATCTGTCTCTTATACACATCTGACGCTGCCGACGATCTTACGCG
>USTP01000011.1 GCA_900557695.1 uncultured Thermoanaerobacterales bacterium
CGAGATGACGTCGAGTCTCGTGGGCTCGGAGATGTGTATAAGAGACAGATATAGCAACCAGCGTTTCTAAGCTTATTTAAAAGAGCGTAAACATCTTGGTAGTTTGCGTTTTCTAGTTTTATTTTGCCCCTCGTCATGGCTGCAGCTATAAGATAAGTGCCAGCAATAATTCTATCTGGTATTGGTTTGTAAATTCCGCCACCAAGTGAGGTTACTCCCTCTACTATAATGGTGCTAGTTCCTGCCCCTCTTATCTTTCCCCCAATTAGGTTTATAAAGTTTGCAAGGTCCACAATTTCGGGCTCTTTAGCAGCATTTAAAATTGTTGTTTCCCCTTTTAAAAATACAGCACTCATCATTATGTTTTCTGTTGCGCCAACGCTTGGAAAGTCTAGATGCACCACCCCGCACTTTATATCACTTGCATCACAATCTATATACCCATAGTCTTCGTCTATCTTTACACCAAGGTCACGAAGCCCAGACAGATGCAAGTCTATTGGCCTACTGCCTATATCGCATCCGCCAGGGTATGCCACCCTTGCTTTTTTATGTTTTGCAAGAAGGGGCCCTAGCATAAAAATGCTAGAACGAATGTCTTTAGCTAGGCTTGATGGAATCTCTGGGTTTGTGAGCCCAACCGAACTAATAATAGCGTGGTGCTCTTCTTCCTTAACGCTAGCGCCCATTGTTTTTAAAATTTCTAGCATCTTTTGAACATCTATAATATCTGGAAGGTTTTCTATAATAATCTCTTTATCGGTTAGTATAGTTGCGGCAATTATTGGCAACACTGCATTTTTTGCCGAGTCTACCTTTGTTGTTCCAAAAAGACTTTTCCCGCCGTTAATAATAAAATGTTCCATAGATTCCTCACAAAAACTTGATGTATATTATACATTATTCAATTTGCCTTTATTTTTGTGAAAAAAATTAAAATTTTTTATACCATTTAATTCGTGAAAATTTAACTTTTTTATTCCAAGCAAATAGCTTTGTTTGTCAATATTTAACAAAACCCCTATTGCGCTCATAAACATAACAAGCGAGGTGCTTCCCGCACTAATAAACGGAAGCGGAAGCCCTGTTGGTGGGATGCTTCCTGTTACGACTGCAATGTTAACAACAAGTTGCACAGCAATAATTGTAGTAATTCCGCTTGCTAAATAAGAGCCAAACCTTGTTGGAGCTTTCATAGCAATAATTATTCCCCTTGCTATAACAATGCCAAAAACCAAAATCAAAACACAAGAGCCAACAAATCCAAACTCTTCAGCGATAATTGAGAATATAAAGTCCGACTCTGCAAACGGCAAGAACAAATATTTCTGTCTTGAATTAAACAATCCAACCCCAAACAAACCACCGCTGCCAACAGCATAAAGCGATTGAACCAGCTGAAATCCCTCGGAAGATGCCGATGCAAATGGGTCTAAAAAGGCAACAAGACGCCTTAACCTATATGGCTCTAAAATAATCAAAAGCGGAACCAATAAAGCTATTGGAATTGCCAGAAAGCAAAAGTGCTTAAACCTTGCCCCACCAACAAACAGCATTGTTATCATAGTAACGCCAACGCATATAGTTATAGACATGTTTGGCTCCAAAATAATTAAACAGCAAATTATTCCCCCAGCGATTAAAGTTGGCAATATTCCCTTAAAAGATTTAACTTGTCTTTGCATTTTAGCTAGGCTACTAGATGCAAAAATTATAAACCCAAACTTAGCTATTTCAGAGGGTTGAAGCGTGAAAAAACCAAGGTTTATCCACCTTCGTGCGCCATAAACCTTAACCCCAATACTAGGAACAAACACAAGCAAAAGTAAAACCAAGGAAACAATCAAAGATATCCACTTTAGTTTTTTTAAAAATCTATAGTCTATAAAATATAGTATTATCATGCTCGCAAGTCCAATTATTGCACCAACAAGCTGTTTTTTCATAAAAAACATCGAGTCGCCATAAGTTAGCTGAGCGCTGTAGAAAGACGCCGAGTAAACCATTAAAACGCCAAATGCAACTAGCAGAATAACGCTAAAAAGAAGCAGAAAATCAATTCTCCACTTTTTTTCTTTTTTTACCTTTAGCTTTACTAGTTTCACTTTTTTCTATCTCCCTAACTAGCGAGGCAAAAACTTTACCTCTTTGCTCATAACTATTAAACATGTCAAAGCTTGCACAAGCGGGCGAAAGAAGCACAGTTTCCCCCTTGGTTGCCAAAGAAAAGCTTAAAATTACAGTTTCTTTAAAACTAGTGGTTTCGTAAACATTTGACACTTTATACTTTTGTGCCGACTTAAATAGTTTGTCTTTTGTTTCCCCAACAAGCACTATATTTTTAATGCTTGGCGTTAAATTTTCAAAAAGTTCATCAAAAGAAGCATTTTTATCACTTCCACCAAGAATAAGCGTTGTAGGCTCGCTCATAGCACGCATAGCAACTATTGTGCTAGAGATATTGGTAGACTTGCTATCATTTATAAAAGTAACGCCATTTATCTCGGTTATATATTCAAGTCTATGAGAAACACCCTTAAAGTTATGCACTTTTTCGGCTAAAGAATTGATGTTAACCCTAGAAAGTATGGCGCAAAGTAGCCCAGCCAAAACATTAGAAAGGTTATGCTCCCCCTTTAAAGGTATATCACACACTTTCATAATGGGGTAACTCTCTAAGCCATTATTAAAATATATAATGTCATCTTTCGCATAGCACCCTTTACATTGCTCTTTGGTTGAAAAATAATAAATTTGTGACTTAATAAAAGAGTGGTTTATGCTTTTTAAAATTGGGTCGTCTAGGTTTATAATAGCAAAGTCATGCTCAGTTTGGTTTTCAAATATTCTAAGCTTTGTATTTATATAATTTTGCATGGTTTTATGTCTGTTTAAGTGGTCTTCTGTTATGTTTAATATGCACGCAATATGAGGATGAAAACGGGCAATGCTTTCTAACTGAAAACTAGAAACCTCTAAAACTGCCACATCGTTTACATTTGTTTGAAAAGCAAAGCTTGTAACAGGTATGCCTATATTTCCCCCAACAAAAACCGACCTACCCTCGCCTTCTAAAAGCTCTTTAACTAGCGACGTTGTGGTGGTTTTACCATTCGTTCCCGTTATAGCAACAATTTCACATTTAATTTCACGCACGCCGAGCTCAAACTCGCCAATGGTTTCAATATTCATTGCTTTAGCATGTTTAACAATTTCGTGAGTTAAAGCCACCCCTGGGCTTATAACAACAAGAGAAAGACCGCTAATCAGCCTTTCTCTAAGAAGTTTTGATTTTAGTTTTTTATTGTCATCTACAATGTAGGTAACATATCCTTGTTTCTTTAGAAACTTGTTTGCACTTTTACCACTTATTCCAGCACCAACAACTAAAGCCTTCATTTTCCCTCCTTTTGCCAAGGCAAAATCGGGGATTGCCTTAGCTAGAGTAGTTCAATTAGCAAACACACAAGGCCAATAAGAGTGGTTATAACGCTATAAACAACAACAATTCTAACCTCATGAACGCCCTTTTTCTCAAAATGGTGATGTAGTGGTGCCATTAAAAATACTCTTTTCTTTGTTATTTTATAGTATGCAACCTGAATAATAACTGACAACGCACTTAAAACAAACATGAAGCCAAGAATAGGAATATACAAGGTTAATCTTGAAAAGATAGCTATACATGCAACAAAGGCTCCAAGGGCAAGCGACCCAGTGTCGCCCATGAAAATCTTTGCAGGAAAACAATTAAACACCAAAAAGCACAGCATTGCCCCCACAACAACAAAACCTAGTATTATTAGATTTTTGTATTCAAGTAGATAAATTGAACTAGCCCCATCAAGTCTACTAGCTAAAACCACAAACATTATAGCAACTATAGATATTGTGTAGCACATGGTTGTGCTGCTTGCAAGCCCGTCTAGCCCGTCTGTTAAATTCACACTGTTTGTACACGCCAAAAACACAAACACTATAAGAGGAATTATCCAGTAGCCAATGTCAATCGTTGTATTAGAAAACGGAACTAAAAGTTTGCCACCAACAAATTCATTTTTATAGGCAAAAATTGCAATAGTTATAGATAACGCTAGTTGAAACAATATTTTTTGATATGCTCTTAGCCCAAGATTTCTTTTAAATTTAAACTTAATAAAATCATCTAAAAAACCAGTTAAACCATAGCCAAGGAAAACAAGTAAAGTTACCCCTGCAAGCGTGCTAGCTCCCGAGAAAAATATGTATGCAACAATGCTTATTGAAAGCAAAAATATTATTCCTCCCATGGTTGGGGTTCCCTGCTTTGAGGAATGGTTTTCAACATAATGCAGAATAGTTTGTTTTATCTTTTCTTTCTTCATAAAACTTATCACGAATGGTGATATTAAAAGCGTAAGTAAAAAACTTACCACAGCCGATTGAACATAAACAAAATATTCTGTCATAAATAGTTATTCCTTGTTTTTAATTTCCTCTAAAATCTCTTCAACAACTTTTTTGTCTTCGTAGGGTGTTTTAACTCCAAGCATGTCTATATATGGCTCTGCACCTTTACCTGCAATAACAACACTATCCCCTTCGTTTGCCATTGCCACAGCTAGTTTTATAGCTTTTTTTCTGTCAAGCGAAACTAGGTGGCTAGTTGTTTTCATACCTTCTAAAATATCATTTGCGATGCCCTCAGGCTTTTCAAAGCGTGGATTATCGCTAGTAACTATCGTATAGTCGGCAAGTTTTTCAGAAATTTCCCCCATAATAGGTCTTTTGCCCCTATCTCTATTCCCCCCACAGCCAAACACTGATATCAGTTTGCCACTGGTAATTTCGCGAGTTGCACTTAGTATGTTCATTAGCCCGTCTGGGGTGTGGGCATAGTCTATAACCACTCTAACTCCATTAACATCGTAGGTGTTAAACCTACCCTCCACCATTTCTAGCTTCTCAAGACCTTTCTTTATGGTCCCCAGCTCAATGCCCGACATAAGAGCCGCCGCAATAACACCAAGTGCATTGGAAATATTAAAACCTCCACACAAATTAAGGGTTATTTTTATTCGCCCCTTTGGCGTGATCACATCAAATGTCTGGTTAGTAGTATTATGCCTAACTTTATCTGCAATTATGTCTGCCCCACTTTCTTTTTTTTGACTATAAGTTAAAATTGGAACACTCGCAGCGTTTTGTAAATATCTGCCAAAACTATCATCAATATTAACAACCCCAAATCTCGACATTTCTTCTTCAAAAAGTTTTGCCTTTGCCTCGCCATAACTTTGCATGTTTGAAAAGAAGTCTAAATGGTCTTGAGTAAGGTTTGTAAAGAGTGCTATGTCTGTCATAACACCCCGAGTTTTCTTAAGTTCAAGGGCATGAGCCGACACTTCCATTGCCACAACATCCACCCCCTCTTCACGCATTTTCGCTAAGGTTTTTTGCAAATATATTGGGTCGGGAGTTGTTAGATTTGAGTCTATTTTTTTACCATCAATAAACACGCCATTTGTTCCAATAACGCCAACTTTATTCCCCGCCTCTTTAAAAACACTTTCAAGCATAAATGTGGTTGTTGTTTTACCATTGGTCCCAGTAACGCCTAAAACAAACATATCTCTACTTGGCTCTTCATAAAAGTTGATTGCACAAAGGCTCATAGCAAGCCTTGTATCTTCGCTAACAAGGTTTATAACTTCACTTGGTAAACCTTCTATTTTAGAAGAACTTATAATAACTTTTGCTCCGCGTTTAACCGCCTCTAAAGCAAATTCCCTGCCACTTACTTTTGTACCATCTATAGCAAAGAATAAGCCCCCATCTTTAACTTCTTTTGAATTATGGTAAAGCCCTTCTATTTCTATATCGGCGTATTCGCCCTTGGTATCAACATTACTTAAAACTTTAGATAGTTTCATTTATTAGCTCCTTTTATAAATGTTTATTTTTATAGCCAAAGATATATTCATTTTCTAGAAAATTAACAGCACTATATCCCCTTCGCTAACATAAGCCCCTGGAGATGCTATTTGGTCTTTAACATAAACACCATCTCCTGCAACAAGATATTGAAGACCCATTGAGGTTATTTTTTGAACTGCCTCAGTTAGCGTCATCCCAACAAAGCTAGGAAGTTCTATATTTGCCTGCATAAGTTTTTCTTCTTCCTCTGCATTCTCGTTTTTCGGCGTTTCGCACACATCAAATATAGCCTGAAAAATACTCTTTGCAATAGGCGCTGCAACAACTCCGCCATAGTATGCCCCTTGAGGTTCATCTACAACAACTAGTATCGCATATCTAGGTTCATCTGTGGGATAAAACCCTATAAATGATGCCACATATTTGCCCTCAGCTATAGCACCATTTTCATACTTTTGTGCGGTTCCCGTTTTACCACCAATATCGTAGCCTGCAATAGCAGCGTGTTTACCGCCACCTTTTGAAACAACTTCCCTAAGCATTGAGTTTAAATCAGTTGAAACGCTACTTTTCACCACCTGTCTAATACTAGTAGGTTCTTTTTCATAAACAACATCCCCATATGAATTGGATATTTTTGTAACAAAGTGTGGTTGCATAAGATTTCCACCATTTATAACTGCACAAACTGAAGTAATAAGAGCAAGAGGTGTTAATGCTACCGACTGACCAAAGCCCATTCTAAACAGATCTCCATCGGTAACTAAAGATTTTGGCATCAAAACACCTTTTCCCTCGCCTGGAAAGTCTAGGTTATAGCCTGTAACAATACCAAAGTCTTCAAGATATTTATAAAATTTTTCAAGTCCAATTCTTCGTATAAGCTCCATAAACACGCAGTTACATGAATTGCAAAGTCCTTGGGTTAAACTTTGTGAGCCATGACCTGTTTTTCTATGACAGTTTATTTTAACTCCATTAACCACTCTAAACCCTTGGCAGTAGAAATAGTCATGCTTTGTGGTAACACCCTCATTTAATGCTATTGCCGTTGTTATAATTTTAAAAGTAGAACCAGGTTCATAAACATCAGTTATTGTAACGGCTCTAGATAGGTTTAAAAGCGTTTCAATATCATCTCGAGGAACATCATTAAGGTCGTAAGAAGGTTTGGTTGCTATCGCCAAAATTTCGCCTGTTTGAGGGTCCATAACAATAGCAGAAGCGCTCTTAGCCGCATAAGTTTGCTGCGCTTGCCCAATTATGTCTTCTACTTCTTTTTGAATTTTCAAATCAATAGTTAGTTGTAAACTTAGCCCATCTATAGACGGCAAATAGTAGCATAAGGAATTTGAAAGAGTTGTTCCTTTAAGGTCGCTTTCAACCATACTAACTCCGTTAACGCCCTTTAAATATTTATTGTACTGAGCTTCAAGCCCGCCTTGTCCGTTGCCGTCTGAACTCACAAAACCAAGTATTTGTGTTAGTAAATTGCCATAAGTGTAAACTCTTGAAGTATCCTCAGTGAAAAATATTCCCTCTTGATAGTTATTAAGTATTTCTTCCACAACGCTCTTTTCCTGACTCTTTGAAATTAGCACCTCTGAATAACCCTTTTTTGTAACATTTTCATATACTTCTTCTTGGGTTTGCCCAGTGGCATTTGCTAAAACAAAACTGCAAGCCACACTATCCACAACATCGGCAGGGCGAACATAAATATCATAAGTTGTGTAGCTAGAGGCAAGCGAAGCACCATTTCTATCAAGAATTTCTCCTCTTTGTGCTGTTAGCGGCAAATCTCTAAGCCACTGCTGATAAGCCCTAGAAGCTAGATTTTCCCCATTTACTATTTGCAAATATAAAAGTCTAAACACTAGTGCACACAAAAAAAAGGCTATTGCCAAAAGTGTGGCAAATAACCTTTTTCTGATAGAAATTGATGTATACTTAATTTCCATACTCGCCTCACAAAAAATATTTGCGAGGCTCAAAACTAACTAAATAATTTTCTTAATTTTTCACAAAATCTCTCAAACCAGTTGCTTTGCGACTCTGCTTGCTCCCTAACCGACATTTCAAAACTGTCTAATGCAACAATATCACTATCGGTTGGTGATCTAAATTCATCTCCTACTTGAGATATGATATTATCTTCCTCGCCTAGGCTATTGTATGTGTTTTGAAGCTCGGTTATGACTTCGGTTTGAGTTGCAACAATGCCGTTTTTTGTAACAATATCACTTTCAAGGCCACTAATTGCCACAGCATTGTAAATGCAAAAAGCAACAATTATTGCAACAATAATAGAGTAAACGGCAACCATAATCTTACCACGAGCATTCAGCTTTGCCCTTGAATATGTTTTAGTGGTAGCCTCAGTTTGAATCCGCTGCCTTCTTTCTAAAGTAGGTATTTCCATAACTTTAGCTTGCTCTTTGCTGGCATCAGCATATGGACCCATGTCGAAATTATATTGTTTTTCAACCTCAAAAGCGGTTTCACTTTCTATAGAAGGCTCTTCTGTTCCATAACTAAATGGGTTGAACTCTGGTTCTACTTGAGTGGTTTGATTTCTTCTCTGCTCGGTAGAATAACCACCGTAGCGGTCTACTCTTGAAGCACTGGTTTTAACAGTAGTATCAGTTTGTAACATATTTTGCCTCCTTATATTATTTTTTCAACAATTCTTAGCTTTGCACTAGAAGCTCTTCGATTTAATTTCAATTCTTCCTCATTCGCTGTGATTGGATGGTTAGTTATTATTTTAACTTTTGGCTTTTTCCCACACACACAAATTGGAAAGTCGCTAGGGCAAGTGCATCCTGTTGCAAGTTCTCTAAAAGCGTGTTTCACAATTCTATCTTCTAGAGAGTGAAAAGATATTATCGCTAGCCTTCCACCCTTGTTTAACAGCTCAACCATATCTTTAATAAAATTTTCAAGTATCTCTAATTCATGGTTTACTTCAATTCTAATTGCCTGAAAGGTTCTTTGAACATTGCTCGAGCCATCGTTGTATTTGTATCTAGGAACAGCAGAAAGGATAATGTTTTCTAGTTGTTTTGTGGTTTCAATCTCCCCATTTTTTCTTTTTTCTACAATTTTCCTAGCAATAGAGCCAGCAAATTTTTCTTCACCAAACTCTTTAATAATGGTTTTTAGTCTTGCCTCGCTATATTCATTAACAACTGTTTTTGCAGATAGCGTTGCAGTTTTATCCATCCTCATGTCTAGCGGAGCGTCAAACCTAAAGGAAAAGCCCCTTGAAGCAGTGTCGATTTGATGAGAACTAACTCCTAAGTCCGCTAAAACTCCATCCACCTTGCTAATTCCAAGCTCTTCTAGCACCACTTTTGCATTCTTGAAGTTTTCGTGAATTAACTTTACCCTACTTTTATAAGGCAAAAGCCTTTCTTTGCAAACCTCTATAGCTTCACTATCTTGGTCAAATCCAATAAGTTTAATTGTTTTATAATTCTTTAAAAGTTCACTAGCGTGCCCAGCCCCACCAATAGTGCAGTCTACATAAATTCCGCCTTTTTTCACATTCAAGCCATCTATTGTTTCTTTTAAAAGGACTGGTATATGGCTAAACTCCATTTTACACTCCATACTTTGTTAAAGCCGCAGAGGCGCTATCATAACTTTCCTCAGTGTTATAAGCATTGAAATTTTCTTCCGACCAAATTTCTACATGATTTCCAACACCAATGGTTACAATATTTTTAACAATTTTAGCATAAGAGCGAAGCTCAGGAGAAAGTAGGATTCTTCCCTGCTTGTCTTCCTCTGTTACAAAGGCAGAGGCAAGCAGTGCTCTAACAGGTTTTTGAGCCTCAAGGTCAAACATTGAAACATTTTCTAGCTTTTTATAAAGTTCCTCAAAACTCTCACTTGAAAATGCAAACAAACACCCATTTGTTCCTTTAGCTATTATAAAACCCTCTTTTAACCCCTCTTTAAACTTAGAAGGCATACGAAGACGATTCTTTTCATCTATTTGGTGACGATAAGTACCAATAAACATAATCTTCCCCCTCCTTCTCTGTTTGTAACTTGATTATACAACCATAAAAAAAGCAAGTCAACCACTTTTGACCACTTTTTAACAAAATTATTAACAATTGTTAATAACTTTTACCACTTTTAAGTTTTTTAACAGTTCTTTATTGCTATTTAAAAGACCGAGCAGGTATTAAGTTACTATTATTTTAATTCTATGAAACAAGAATAAAAAAAGTGCCAAAAGGCACTTAAAATTTAAATTTCTATTAAAACAGGTTTCATTGATATTAGGTCGGCACTAGTTAAATAGTATTTAATATTATTTTTGATATAAATATTAGGATACCTACCTGCACTTTTATGAAGATGGCCATAAATCACCGCATCAACATGATACTTTTCGAAAAGCTCAGTAAAGTAGCTATCTTCCTTTTTAGAATTAAATGGTGGATAATGAATTAAACAAACCACTTTATCTTCAGCCTTTCTCTTTTTTTGCATATCTTCAAGTGCTAATTCAAGCCTTATTTTTTCCCTTGCGTAAATCTTTTTATCTTCCTCTGTGAAAGAGGGATCGTTTTCACTTTCGGGAACTTGCCATCCCCTAGTGCCAGCCACTAAAACATTTTCAAATCTAGCACTATCATTTTGAAGAGCAGAAATACTTCTAGGCAAAACCTCTCGCACTGCGGAAATAGATTTCCACCAATACTCATGATTGCCTTTAATTATAACTTTCTTACCATTTAGTTTATCTATATATTCTAAATCTGCCATAGTTTCTTCTAGTTTCATAGCCCAGCTAATATCGCCAGCAATTAAAACAAGGTCGTTTTCACTAACAACATTTTGCCAATTCTCTTTAATTTTATCTGTATAGCCTTCCCAGTGCCCACCAAAAATATCCATTGGTTTCTTGGCCATGAAACTTAAGTGCAAATCACTAATCGCATATATCTTCATCATGGTTCTCCTTAGCCGAATTTAAAAGTTGCTCTATCTTGTTTAAAACCTTATCTTTGTTTGCTCTCGTTTCACTGCTAGTTAAAATTATATTGTCTTTTGCTACCTTTAAAGTGGACGCAATATCCATAACGCGCCTTGGCATCTCGCTTTTTTTTATTTTATCTAGTTTTGTTGCAACTATTACAACTGGAATATTATAAGTATAAAGATATGTTAACATTTGTTTATCATTCTCGGTGGGAGTGTGCCTAATGTCTACAAGCATTATTATTCCAGCAAGAAAATTTGTTTGCGCAAAATAGCTAGTTATCATATATTCCCAACCACTCTGCTCCGCTTTAGAAGCCTTCGCGTATCCATAACCAGGAAGGTCAACCAAAACAAAATCTTCATTAAACATGAAGAAGTTAACTAGCCTTGTTCTGCCTGGAGTTGAAGAGGTTCTTGCAAGTTTCTTCTGGTTTGCAAGCATATTTATAAAGCTAGATTTTCCAACATTACTTCTTCCAACCACCGCAATTTCAGGCACGCCAAAACCCGAGTAATCACTTGTTACTCTAGAAAGCGACTTTATAAATCTAGCATTTTTTATTACCATTTTCTTAACCCAAAGTTATTTTAACAAAAATTTCTCACTAAAACAAGTGTTTTACTACAAGGCAAATTAAAAAGCAACCTTTCGGTTGCTTATTTTATGCTATATTTTCTGTATTTTCAGACTTTGGTTTTCTTATAAAAACGCTCTCAACCTCTTCAGGGTTGTTCTTTTTAGTGTCTACAATTATTTTAGCTATGCTATCATCACTAGGCACTTCATACATAAGTGGAAGCATTGCCTCTTCAAGAATTGTTCTAAGACCCCTTGCTCCAGTTTTTAATTTAATAGCCTTTTTAGCAAAGCTTAATATTGCAGACTTTGTAAACTCTAGCTCAACTCCATCTAGGCCAAACATTTTCTTATACTGCTTTATAAGCGCATTCCTTGGTTCTACCAAAATCTTGCCAAGCGCCTCTTCGTTTAAATCATGAAGAGAAACAGTTATAGGAATTCTTCCAATAAATTCTGGAATAAGTCCAAACTTAATTAGATCGTCTGGTTCAACTTTTTGAAGTATTTCTGCACGCTTTTCTTCGTTGTTCTTCAAATTAACCTCAGAGCCAAAGCCAAGACCCGTTGGGTTTAATCTTTTAGCTACAATATCTTCAAGCCCAACAAAAGCTCCTCCACAAATAAATAAAATGTTTGTTGTGTCAATCTGCAAACACTCTTGGTTAGGGTGCTTTCTTCCCCCCTGTGGTGGAACAGAAGCAACAGTGCTTTCTAGAATTTTAAGAAGAGATTGCTGAACACCCTCTCCAGAAACATCCCTTGTTATAGAAACATTTTCACTTTTTTTAGCAATCTTATCTATCTCGTCAATATAAATTATGCCTCTTTGCGCCCTTTCAATATCAAAATCTGCAGCCTGAATTAACTTTAAGAGAATATTTTCAACATCATCGCCAACATAGCCTGCCTCGGTTAAAGTTGTCGCGTCTGCAGTGGCAAAAGGAACATTTAGAATTTTTGCAAGTGTTCTTGCCATCAATGTTTTTCCAGAACCAGTTGGCCCTAGCATTAAAACATTGCTCTTTTCAAGCTCTACATCATCATTAACAACTCTGCCCCTACCGTTTGTTGCCTTTTGGTCGATAAGATAGTTTATTCTCTTATAGTGGTTGTAAACTGAAACAGCCAAAACTTCTTTAGCCTTATCTTGCCCAATAATATATTTATCTAGTTCTTCCTTTATCTTTTGTGGTTTTGGCAAAACAAGTTTTGTGTCTTGCTTATGCTTTCTGTTCTCTGCTTCTAGCACTTCTTTGCAGATTCTAATACAGTCTTCACAAACAATAACATCCCCATCAGGATTGATAACAAAAGTTTTAAACATTGGCTTTGGTCTACCACAAAAAGCACACTTTTCCTTTTTCTTATCTGTATCGTTGTTTTGGTTCTCAGCCATTTAAACTCCTTTTATTTTCTTTTATCAAAAATTTTGTCTATAAGTCCATAGTTTAAGGCTTCTTTAGCAGACATATAGTTATCTCTATCTGTATCTTTCTCAATAGTTTCAATGTCTTTACCAGTGTTTTCTGACAAAATCTTATTTAGCCTTTTCTTTGTTTTTTGTATATGCTCTGCATGAATAGCAATGTCACTTGCCTGCCCTTGAAAACCACCAAGTGGTTGATGTATCATAATTTCGCTGTTTGGAAGAGCATATCTCTTGCCTTTTTGCCCAGATGAAAGCAAGAAAGCTCCCATAGAAGCTGCCATGCCAACACAAAGAGTAGAAACATCACACTTAATGTAGTTCATGGTGTCGTATATAGCAAAGCCTGCTGAAACGCTGCCACCAGGACTATTTATATACATCATAATATCTTTAGTAGGGTCTTTAGCCTCCAAAAATATAAGTTGAGCAATAGTTAAATTTGCCGACTCATCTGTGATTTCGCCTGAAATAAAAACAATTCTGTCCTCAAGTAGTCTTGAGTAAATATCGTAAGACCTTTCTCCGCGATTGGTCTGCTCTATTACCATAGGAACAAGCATATTTTTTTCTGACATATTTATTAGCTCCTCTATTTTATATTATTTAATTCTTTTAACCTATTTATAACCTTTTCGCTAAGAATAGTGTTTTTAAGAAATTCTTCTTGCCCATTTTTCATTTCACGCTCAAGGTCTGTAACATTTCTCTTTGTTGCCTTAGCAATTTCTTCTAGTTTTGCCTTAATATCTTTATCTGTAACTTTAATGTTCTCTTTCTTTATTACTTCTTCCAAAACAAGTGAAGTTTTAACTGAATTTTCAGCCTCTTTTTCTCTAGACTTTCTAAAGTCTGCCATTGTTATTCCCATATATTCAAGATACTGCTCAAATTTAATGCCTTGGTATGCAAGCCTTTGAGAAATATCTTCAATGGTGTGGTCAATTTGATGCTCTACCATAGCCTTAGGAACATCAACCTTTGCCTTTTTAACAATCTCATCAACAAGCTTGTTCTCGGCTTCAACTTCAACTGATTTCGTTTTGTGCTCTTCTATATGAGCTTTAATATGTTCTTTTAATTCTTTTAATGTGTTAAATTCGCTTGCATTTGATGCAAACTCATCATCAATCTTTGGCAAATTCTTTTCACGAATTGCAAGAAGCTTAACTTTAAATACTGCTGGTTTACCTGCAAGCTCTTTAGAGTGATAAGGTGTTGGAAAAGTAACAAAAACATCCTTTTCCTCTCCAATTTTCATGCCTGCAACTTGGTCTTCAAAGCCTTCAATAAATGTATGCGAGCCAAGCTCTAGCTCTTGATCGCTAGCAGTGCCTCCTTCAAAGTTAACCCCATCAACGCTACCAGAGTAGTCTATATTAACAAGGTCGCCCATCTTGGCAGGTCTATCAGTTATTTCAACATAGCGGGCTTGTTTTTGTTGCATTTCCTCAAGCTCTCTTTTAACCTCTGCGTCTGTTGCTTTTGCGCTCTTTTTTGTTACCTCAATACCTGAATACTCACCAAGAGTAACCTCTGGAAGCAAGGTTACAGTTGCTGTAAACTTTAAGCCCTTTTCGTCCATCTTAGTAACCTTAACATCTGGATAATCAACAGGGAAAAGTTGTTTTTCCTTGTCTAACATTTTTGTATAATATTCTGGAAAGCTATCATTGAAAGCATCTTCATAAAAAACATATGGGCCATATGTTTGCTCTAAAACTTTTCTAGGAACCTTGCCCTGACGGAAGCCTTCCTTTTTATATTCACCCTTATGTTTTTGGTAAGCTTTTTCTACCTCTGCTTCCCACTCCTTGCTATCAAGTTCAAACTCAATTGTAACTTGACCATTCTTTTTTTCGCCTATAGTATATTTCATTATTTTCTCCTTGTAAAGCACAAATACCTGTGCAAAATAACTAATAAGTAGTTTAATTCAAAGCTTATATATTTGTCAAGTGATTGTGATTTTTCACTCAACAAAGTTAATAAAAACCTTAGGAAAACATTTCCTAAGGTTTTTAAAATTTTAAGTAATTTTAGTATAAAACAAGAACTATAAAAGTAAAAATTGTGAAAAGCCCAAAGAATATTGCTCCAATAACCGACCATGCTTTTTCGCTTTTTAGGTTAACCACCTCAACGCTTTCACCTTTAAGCTCTCCCTCTTCTGCTATAACCACTTTGTCGCCATCAGTTTTAGGTTCAACTGCAACAAGATTGCCTTCTTTTATTAGCTTATCTGCGCTATAAATTTCAACACAATGAATAACAATTGAAGCAAACATAAGCCCAAACGCAACAACATAAAAAGCCAACGCAAGGGTTATACAAATTGGTTTTCCCACAAACTGGAAAATAAAAACGCATATGGTTCCCAAAATAAAAGCTAAATATTTAGCGTAATTTATTGCCTTTATAAAGTCCTTCTTCTTATCCAAAACACACCTCTAGTTATAATATAAATGAAATTATAATTAGAACTACAGAAACTGCCCAAACAACCCATAGCCATACATTTTTTCTTCTAATAATATAGAAGCATGAAATAGCTATTAAAACTAGGTATGATATAACTTGAGCTATGGTATTAAGAGCGCCAGAAACTTGACCACCTAAACCAACTTTTGATAATAGTAGTGAAATACCAACGCAAATTACAGCAACAAAACAAATTAGGTTTAATAGCCAGCCAGCACTTTTTGCAGGTTTACCTGAACCAGACATAACTCATTCCTCCTAAACTATATATTATGAATTTTAGCAAAATTTGTTGTAAATGTAAAATAATAAAGTGTCACATTTTAAGATTTTTTTAGATTTTTTAAAAGTTTCTCAAAATAATTAGGAAGCGGAGCAAAAAACACCATTTCTTCATTAGTTCTAGGGCTTTTCAATTTAAGTTTCTTGGCATGAAGTAGTTGCCCGTTTAACGAGAATTTTTGCTTACTATATCCATAGGTTTTGTCCCCCACTATTGGGTGCCCAAGATATTTACAATGCACTCTTATTTGATGCGTTCTACCAGTTTCTAGCTCAAACTCACAAAGTGTGTAGCCAACAAATCTTTCAAGCACTTTATAGTGCGTTATAGCCAGCTTACCTGAATCTGATACTGCATATTTTTTTCTGTCTGTCTTGTCACGATTTAAAAATGTTTTTATAGTTCCACTCTCTTCTTTTAAATTACCCTCTAAAAGTGCCTCATACGTTCTTCTTGCACTATGCTCAGCAAATTGCTTTGCAAGAGAAGCATGAGCAAAATTGTTTTTAGCAACCACTATTAGCCCTGAAGTGTCTTTGTCTATTCTATGCACAATTCCTGGGCGAGCCTTGTCCACACTAGAAATATCCTTATCAAAATGATATAAAAGTGCATTAACAAGAGTGTGAGTGTAGTTACCTGGTGCTGGATGAACTACCATACCCTGAGGCTTATTTATAACAGCAAAATCTTGGTTTTCATAAACAATGTCTAGCTTAATATCTTCTGGCAAAATCTCTTCAAGCCCAGACTCGCGATTAAAGGAAATTGAAATTGTATCTCCACTTGAAACAAGATTCCCTGCTTTAGACACCTTGCCGTTTATTAAGGCTCCGCCAGTATCTATTTGTTTTTTTATTTGCGAGCGCGTCCAATCATCTAAAACTTCAGCTAAATACACATCTAACCTTGTTTTTTTATCCACATCACTAACTATTATTGTTTGTTCCAAAATATTTCATCCTTATAATTTTGTTTCTTCTTTATCTTCATTTTCCGTTTTTTCGTTAGTATCACTATCGCCATTACTAGAGGGATTATTATTCTCTAAACTATCTCTAATGCTCTTAAGAGCATCTATTTTTTTTGCTTCCTCATCACTAATTTTTTGCTCTTGCTTGTTCTTTTCTTTTGATGATCTATATATATAAATTATAGAATAAATAACTAAATAAATTGCTCCAACAGTTATTGCTATATCTGCAACATTAAATATAGCAAAATTTATACTTTTAAAGTATATAAAATCTCTAACGCCACCAAAAATAATTCTATCTATTAAATTACCAACTGTTCCACCAAGAATAATAGACACACCTATTTTAAAATGCTTTTCAAAATTATATTTTTTAGAGCAAATAACAAAAAACATCAAAATAACAAGTGGCAATGAAAAAACTATAAACCAAACGGTGCCTCCCTCTAGCATTCCAAAAGAGGCACCTGTGTTTAAAGTGCTTTCAAACCACAGAAAATCGCCAATTATTGATTGGCTCATTCCATAAAAACAGAATTTTGTTATTTGGTCTACAACTATTATTGCAAAACAAATTATAAGTGAAACTAGCATTAAAAAATCTCCTGTAAAAATTTATCAACTCTTTCTAATGTTTCAACATTTGTTTCAAGTCCGTCAAAAATCATGTAGGCATGCATGGCTCTAAGTTCGCGTTTTTCAAAAAATAATGTATCTACATAAACTCCATTTTGCTTTAGCTTTTCTGCCATAGCCATGCTTTGTGACTGATGCAATTTATCTATCTCACCACTAGCCATAAAACATGGAGGGAATGATGAATTAACATACCTAATCGGTGAATATTTGTTATTTTCTTCTATGTCTTTCGATTTCCCTTTCAAACAAGCTTTTGCGTAAGTTCTAATATTAGGAAATTTAGAAGTTAGCATAGTGTTAATATCGTATACCCCATAAAATAGCAGCAGTCCTTTAATACAACCCTTAAACTCAAATAGTTCATATTCATCACTATTTATCATAGAGGTGATCATTGCAGAAATGTGAGCTCCTGCAGAATCTCCAGCCAAAATTATTTTAGAGCCATCGCCGCCATAATTTTTAGCCACATCTTTAGCAAATAACACAGCCTTTAAACAATCTGCTATAATCTTATCCATTTTATAAACAGGAGCTAAAGAATAGTTAACGTTAAAAACAACATAGCCTTTTTTAGCAAGCCTTCTAGAAAGTGTGCTATATATCCCCTTTGAATATCCTGCCCAACCTCCGCCATGAAAATATACAATAATTGGTTTTAATTTATCGCCCGCTTTATAATCTTTATGGTAATGAATGTCTAATCTTTCATGTGCGTTAACCTTAGTTTTTTTATATCTAATGTTATGCTTGGTTTTTATACCCTTTATTGGCTTATGAAAATTAAACACCAACCCTGAAAGCAGTGTTCCAATAAATGTAAAAAATTTTATTAGCCAAATATACATAATCTTAAGGTATATTTTATCATAGATTTTTATGCTTGTATATTGTAAAGTTTGAAAATTTAAATATTTTTTCGCTAAGCCTCTTGAAATTATACAAAATATATTATAAAATATAACCATAAAGTGAGGTAAAAAACTATGTCTGATTT
>USTP01000012.1 GCA_900557695.1 uncultured Thermoanaerobacterales bacterium
GATGACGTCGAGTCTCGTGGGCTCGGAGATGTGTATAAGAGACAGGAATGTTGTTTTGTCGATAGTTAAACTTTCAACGCAGGAAATCAATGGTATAGCCTCGCTTAGCAACAACGGGCTTTCCTTTTGGAAAAGAACTTTTAATAAAAATTATCATCACGGCGTTATTATAGAGTTTGGCGAAGATGATGATGTTTATGTTGATGTTTTCGTTAATGTGCTTTTCGGTTATTCAGTTAGAGATGTTGCTTTTAGAGTACAAGAGAATATTAAAAGCAGTGTTGAATCTATGACCGATTTTAAAGTTGCATCAATAAATGTTCATGTTACAGGCGTTGTGTTTAACAGTGCGGAAGAGGCAATGGGGTATTAGTATACTTTTTAATGCTTGGTGGTGGTTATGGAAAAACAAAAGAAAATCCTTTATGTAATTTTGTCTTTGCTATGCGTGGCGTTAGTAGCGTTTATAGTTTTTATAAGCGTTAGAATAATCTCAACATTGTTTTTTGCTATTGCATTTACGCTGCTCTTAATTGCCATTGCTGTTAATATTATTTTGCTTGTTAATTTGTATAAAAAATTAAAGAAAGAAAAAGATAAGCAAAAGATTGTGTCTACGGGCGACTATAAAACTGATCTTTATGAAGCTCTTGGAATTCCTGTTCAGTATAATAAAGACGGAACTGTTAAAGATATATATGACCTTCTTGGAATTGCCCCTGTTTATGACGAAAATGGCAATAGGGTTTTAACAGTTTACGAGCTTTTGGGCATAGTTCCAAAATTTGATGAAGATGGTAATGAGATACCCTTTGTGTTTGTTGTTAAAAATGGAGTTAAAAGGGTTGCAAAAGTAGACCTTTCATCAAGGGTGTTAACACGAAAATTAACAGATGCAGAAAAGGAAGAACTTTTAATTAGGGAAACTTTAAAGCAAAAATTATCAGAAGCGGAGCAATCTGGCGATAAACAGAAAGAAGAGGCCATTAAAAAGGCGATTGAAAAGCCTAAAAAACAAGAAGAGAAAAAAGAAGAGTATAAACCTATCAAATATACGGTTGGCAAAGGTGGTAAGGCTATCTCTAATGTTAAACTTGGAAAAGGTTTAGACCTTGGTAATATTGATAATAAACTAAAAGGCTCGGTGCTTTCTATGTTTGCAGCAAGCGCGGGTAGACATAGAGAGAGTGAGCCTGAACGACAAACTACTACAGAAACAACAAAACCAACTGTTAGACCATACCATGACCCTAGCTTGTTAACTCCGCCACCTAGAAGGCAAACACCAGAAACAAACAAAAAGGGTTTTACTATTGCTATTAACGCGAACAAGAAGGTTGTTGTTTCGTCTTCTGGATATGACCATGGCGATGGTTTTACTCTTAAAATTGGAGATAATGAATCAAATATGGATGGTAGTGAGCCAAGTTTTTAATAGTTTTGGAGTGGATATATGAGTAGAAGTTATGCAAGAGAATGCGTGTTTAAATTAGTTTTTGAGTATGTTTTCAATGGTGAAAAAGATGAAAATATGCTGGAAGAGTTTTTAGCTGAAGACAAAAATAAATTAGAACTTGGTTATATAAACGATGTGTATAATGGCGTTATGGCGCACTACGATGAATTGATTTCGGCGATCAAAAATGTTTCTACAGGATTTAAGGTGGATAGAATATACAAGGTAGACCTTGCGATTTTGCTTGTTGCGGTTTATGAAATGAAGTATGTTAAAACAATTCCAAATAAGGTTAGTATAAATGAAGCATTAAATTTATCAAAAATTTATTCAACAGAAAAAAGTAGCGGATATATTAACGGAATACTATCCAATTTTGTAGGTGAGTGATGCAGAATTTAACACTTTCTATTACGCAGTTTAATAACTATATAAAAAATATTTTTGATAATGAAGAGCTGTTGTTTAACGTTAGCCTTTTTGGAGAAGTTTCAAATTTTAAAATATCAAACGGAATTGCATATTTTGATATAAAAGAAGAGGGTGCCCAGCTTGCCTGCGTTAAGTTTTCTTGCTTTTTGCCGTTTGCTAAAAATGGAGATAAGGTTTTAGTTACTGGCAGGCCCAATTTCCATGTAAAACTTGGAAAACTATCTTTTATAGTTAATAAAGTTGAGCCATATGGCATGGGGGAACTTTATAAAAAGTATTTAGAGCTAAAGGCAAGGTTAGAGAGCGAGGGCTTGTTTGATCAAAGCAAGAAAAAACTATTGCCAAGGTTTGTAAATAAGATAGGTGTTGTAACAAGTGAAACTGGTGCTGTTATAAGAGATATTTATCATGTTGTGAAAGCCAAAAATCCCAAAACTGATATTTTGGTTTACCCTGCTAAAGTTCAGGGAGCAAATGCAGAGAAAGAAATTGCAGAGGGTATTGTTTATTTAAACGAGCATAGTGATGTTGATGTTATTATTGTTGCAAGAGGTGGTGGTTCGTTTGAAGATTTAGCTCCGTTTAACACCGAATACCTTGCAAGGGTTGCCTTTGAATCAAAAAAGCCAATTATCTCGGCGGTTGGGCATGAAACGGATTTTTCAATTCTAGATTTTGCTAGCGACCTTCGAGCCCCAACGCCTTCAGTGGCAGGAGAGCTTGCAACCTTTAATTATTATGAGGAACTTCAGTATTTAGAAGACATAAAGCAAAGTTTGGAAAAAAGGATGCATGAAAAGCTAGAAAAAAGCAAAACAAAGGTAGTAACCTTATCGCAGTTTGCTCTACGCGATATTAACAACTATCTTAAAACTAGCCAAAGCGAACTGATTATGCTTAAAAATAGCATAATATTAAAAATTGAAAAACTAATTGATAATCGAAAGGCAAACCTAAATTATTTATCGGCAAAACTAGAAAAATCTAACCCGCTTGCAATTTTAAAGTCTGGCTATGCAAAAGTAATGGCTGGTGGGCAGAGTGCAAAGGCGAAAAATTTAAAAGAGGGCGATAGGCTAACAACTTATTTAATAGACGGAGAAGTTGTTAGCATCGTAGAAAGTGTGAAGGAGAAAAAACAATGAGTTATGAAGAGGCAGTAAAGCAACTTGAAAAGATTTTAAGCGATTTAGAGAGTGATGAAATTAGTTTAGATCAAGCTATAAAGTTGTTTGAAAAAAGCGTTGAACTTACCAAAATTTGTTTGGACAAAATAAATGCTACAGAAGGAAAAGTTGAAATTATAAAGAAAGAGTTAGATAATATTACCGTTAAACCATTTACTGATATTGAAAACAACGGATAAAGGCTTGTTTAGGAGAATAAAGGATATGCTAGAAAGGCTGAGCATTGAAAATATTGCACTAATTAAGAAGGGCTCTATAGAATTTAAAGAAGGGCTTAATGTTCTTACGGGCGAAACAGGAGCAGGAAAGTCGCTTATTATTGACTCTTTGTCGTTGCTTTTGGGCGAGAGGGCGGATAAGGGGCTTATAACAAGGGGTGAAAAAACCGCCAGAGTGGAGGCAGTTTTTTCTAACATTTCAAGCAAGGTAAAGGAAGCAATGCTTGACCTTGGGCTAGATCAAGATGACACGCTTGTGATAAGTAGAAAAATTAGCGTAGATGGTAAAAATGATTGCAGGGTTAATGGAAATAGTTTTTCACTTTCTATGCTAAAAAAATTGTCCTCTCTTTTAATGGATCTGCATGGGCAATTTGAACATCAAAATTTGCTTAAAACTCAAAGTCATTTAACTATTCTAGACTCGTTTGGGGCAAAAGAAATAGACAAACCAAAAAAGGACTATTATAAAGCCTATTTAAAGTATAATGAAATAGTAGGCGAACTAGAGGGCTTCATAGCAGATGACAAAGAACGAGCTAGGCTTATAGAACTTTATACTTACCAATTAGAAGAGCTTGAAAGTGCAAACTTTTACGAGGGGGAAGAGGAAGAACTTAAGGAGTATAGAAACCAGGTTTTGCATCAAGAGAAGATTGTTGAAGCGATAAATGGGGCAATAAAACTAGCAAGCGGAGATGGGTATGAGTATCAAGGGAGTTTGGAAAGCATTAAAAAAATGATTGTAATGCTTTCTGGAGTTGAACCATATTTCGCGGAGGCTAGTCAAATAATTTCTGCACTTGAGTCTGTAAAACTAGACTTTGAAGACATTGTGGAAAATTTAGAAGATAAATTAGACAAGCTTTATATTGATGAAGAAAAAGCAAGAGAGAATGAGCAAAGGCTAGATTTGCTTTCTAGCTTTAAGAAAAAATATGGCTATACTATTAAGGAAATAAACGACTACAAAGAGCAGATAACAAAACAGCTAGACAAGCTTGTTAACTCTCAAGAAAGAGTTGAGAAACTAAAGATAGAAGAGGAAAAAACAAGGCAAGAACTACTTTTATTGGCGGGGGTGCTAACAAAGGCAAGGGAAAAGGTAGCGGAAGAATTTAAAAAAGTTATTGAGATCGAGCTTAAAGATCTAGGGATGAAGAATTCAACTTTTTCTGTTGAGTTTTCACCGCTTGACATTGAAAAAAGAACTGCTAATGGCTTAGATAAAATAGAGTTTATGTTCTCTGCAAACCTTGGAGAACCTGTTAAACCTATTAAAGAGGTTGCAAGTGGGGGCGAGATGAGCAGATTCATGCTTGCAGTTAAGAAAGTTACAGCCAAGATAGAGGGCATTGCAACTCTTATTTTTGATGAAATTGATACAGGTGTTAGTGGAACAATAGCTCTAGCACTTGCAGAAAAGCTTGCTAGCGTGTCTAAAATGGCTCAAGTTATCTGTGTTACTCATCTTCCTCAAATAGCAAGTTATGGAACAAATCATCTTTTAATAACAAAGAGAGAGGAAGATGGTAAAACAACAACTATGGTTAAAACTTTAACTAAAGAGCAGCGAGTTAATGAGATAGCTAGGCTAATTAGTGGAAACATAACTAATCATTCGCTTCTTCATGCAGAAGAGATGCTTGAAAAGGGAAAAATTTTTAACAAAAATTTAAAATAGATACATATATATTTAAAAGTTTCAAAAACTACTCTTATGAAGCAAAGAGTAGTTTTTTCGCCTTGCGAGAAAAAATTAAATGGTTTTAAGGTAAAGAAATTTATAACTAGCATTGTGTTTATGCTAACCACTTTTGTTTGTTCGCTCTTTGTGGCAAATTTGAATATATATAGTAATTGTTCGTTTTTGGCAGAATGTGTACCATGTAGTGCTTCCTACTCTTTAAAGCAAACACAAAACTACACGGGGACTTTGCCAAGTTTAAAAGATATTTTCAATAATTTCTTTGGTGGCAAAAGTGCTGAGAAAAATGATAGAGTTGTTAAGGTTTATCCAGGGGGATTTCCGCTTGGGTTTACCATGGAGTGTGAAGGAGTTGTTGTGGTTGCAATTGGAAGTGTTGTAACTGAAAACGGTAGCGAAAAACCAACACAAAAAAAGAATATAAAAGTTGGAGATATTTTGCATAGCATAAATGGTACTACTATCACAAGTTCCACAGAACTTCACAATTTGCTAAATTTAGAAGAAAATACTAAAGAAGAAGTGAACCTTAAACTTTATAGGGGAAAGCAAGTTATAGAGGAAACTGTTAAACCTGCTTTAGAGGCAACAACAAACATGTATAGGCTAGGGCTATGGATAAGAGATAATGCAGCTGGCGTTGGAACTTTAACCTTCGTTCGGGAAGATAACTTGCGCTTTGGAGCTCTTGGACACCCTGTTTGTGATATAGACACAGGTGTTACAATGCCTATATCAGGGGGAAGCGTTTATAAATGTAATATTGTTGGCTTTAATAAGGGAAGCAGGGGAACACCAGGCGAGCTAAGAGGGCTGTTTTTAAAAACTGGCACTTTGGCGGGAACGCTAGATAACAACAATGATTTCGGCGTTTATGGAGTTATGCAAAGGCAGTATGTAGACGCAATGGGCGTAGAGCCAATAGAAGTTGGTTTTAAAGATAGCGTTAAAACTGGTAAGGCTACTATCTTAACAACTATTGATGGCAACAGACCAGAAGAATACGATATAGAAATTGTTAAGCTTTCTTATCAATCTAAGTCGGACAAGAAGAGTATGGTAATTAAAGTAACCGATTCAAAGCTTATAAACGAAACTGGCGGCATAGTTCAGGGCATGAGCGGAAGTCCGATAATTCAAAACGGGAAACTTGTTGGAGCGGTTACGCATGTTTTTGTAAGCGACCCAACTAAAGGGTTTGGAGTTTATATTGATTGGATGATTGATAATTAAGTTTTAATTTTTAATAAATTTGTAAAATATTGAAAATATTGTTTGCATTTTTACTTTTTATGTGATAAAATCTTGGTTAAGTTTGATTTCTAAAGGAGCGGGGGGACGTTGGATTTACATTTAAACACATGTATTCTTGATGGTAAAAATGGGTTGATACAAAAACATATTAGTCCTGACGATTTGCGTAACCTTGGCTTCGACTGCGTGATTATAAACAGCTCTAGTAAGGCGTTATTTGAGTATATATCTAAAAATAAAGTAGATATCTTAGTTGCAAACACAGATGGCCTTGATAAAGATAGATTTGCCTATGTGCTTGATATTGTTTACAATAATTTTTGTAAAAATATATTGATTGTTTCAGACACGGAATGGGTTTCATATGATAGTATAAACTATATGGACGATAAGGACATGATGAACTTTGATTTAAAGTTTAACATGATGCTACTTAGAATTAAAAAGCAAATAGAGATGAGCCCCTCTAGAAATGTGGCACTCATTAAATCAAAAGTTTGTGAAATTCTTTGCGAGTTTATGTTCTCTAGTAAGCATGATGGTTTTATGTATTATGTTGATGCTACATGTAAGGCATTCTTTAAATTTCCTTTTAACTATTCAACCATGGAAATTTATAAAGAGGTAGCTGAAAAGTATGGTAAAACAGTTTGTGCTGTTGAAAAAAGCATGAGAAAGGCACTTGTGTATGCTCAAGAGAAACTTGCAAGTTTGCCCACAACGCAAGAGAACACTAAACTTAAAAAGTATTTGACCTATAATTTAACAAATAATACTGCTATAAGCATGATTGTTTCTAGGCTTGTTTTAGATAAAGATATAAATTCTAGTTTAGATAATGCTGTTGGCACGGTTGATTATCAATAATTTAATATATTTTGTCATATAATAGAATATGGCAAACAGAAGTTTTTTAATTCAAGATAGGGTAAGGTGGCATTTTAAAGACAATAAGGGAAGTTATTGTCTTGTTTTATTTGTGGCAATTTTAGGCGTTATAATTGGCGTATACTTAAGTGTTACAGGTTATAGATATACCTCGCTTTTAACCGCGTCAGACAAAAATATGTTTGACTATATCACTGGCACTGCAAGCTATACTTCAATTTTCTATTCAAGACTTATAGATATACTAATTTGCTTTGTCATTTTAGTTGTGCTTAATTTATGTATATATACTTCCTTTTTAAGTTTCATATTTCTAGGATATCAAATGGCACTTATCGTGCTTTCTTCTTCAGCAATAATTTCACTCTATGGGCTTGCGGGAATTATAAATGTTGTGTTGTTTGTTGTGCCTATAAATATTTTGAATTTTATAGTAATGGCTGTTATTGTGTGCTTAGGTGTAGAGCGAGCCCGCTTGCAGAACACTTATAAGCTAAAGTTTTTTGAAAGTTTTAAGCAAACTTCTTTCATAAAGGGAGTTTTAATATGTTTTTTAATAGAGCTTGTTATATGCATTTTGCATAGCTTTATATTGCCACTATTTATAAAGAGTTTTGTTGTGTTTAGTTATTAAAAGGTATAATTTGTAAAAAAATAGCAAAAAATAAAGGTGTAACAAAAAGTAAAATGAGGTAGATTATGAAAAGATTATGTCTTTATTTAGTGCTATTTTTATCTTTGGTGCTTGTATTCTCGCCCTTTACAAAACAGGCTGTTTATGCCAGTGCGGAAGCCAAAGATAATAGTGAAAGCGAGTTAAATATAACAAGCAAAGCAGGGTTATTGTACGATGCAAAAAGCAATACCATAATTTATTCAAAAAATAGTGAGGAAAGATTGCCAATAGCTAGTATGACAAAATTGGCATCACTCATGCTAATTTTTGAGGCGATAGATGAGGGAATTTTGTCGGAAGATACGATGATTAGAGTTAGTAAATATGCAGCTTCAGTAGAGGGGTCATCCGCTTTTCTAGACGCAGGTAGTGAGTATAAAGCTGGAGATTTAATTATGACAGTTATTGTTTGTTCTGCAAATGATAGTACGGTTGCTTTGGCCGAAACCGTTGCTGGAAGTGAAGAAAATTTTGTGAGAAAAATGAACGAAAAAGCAAAGGAGATGGGGCTTAAAAACACCAATTTTATGAACTCCACTGGGCTACCTGCAGTTGACCATTATTCTTCAGCTTGTGATATATCTAAAATTTATGCAACAATTTGCGACAATAAAATTTATAAAAAGTATAGCAAAATTTGGATGACAGAACTAATTCATCCTTCTAAAAGAAAAACAGATATAGTAAACACCAACAGGCTTATAAGAACCTATGAAGGGTGTGATAGCGGTAAAACTGGTTTCACTAGCGAGGCGGGGTTCTGTTTGTCTGCATCTGCAACTAGAGGGGGAATGAGGCTTATTGGTGTTGTTATTGGGGCAGACAGCAGTAAAACCAGGTTTAATGAAATGGCAAATATGTTTAACTATGGTTTTGCCAGCTACGAAAATAAAGTTATCATAGAAAAAGATAAAGCAATAGCAGAAGCAAAGGTAACTAATAGTAAGCAAAAAAGTGTCAATGTTTATCCAAAAGAAGACTTTGTTAAGTTTATCAAAAAAGGGGAAGATTTTGAATACAGCTTGAGCTTTAACCTAGGCAGCATTAAAGCGCCTAAACAAAGTGAAGATGGCGTTGGAACGCTGTATGTTTTAGATAAAAACAATATAGTTGTTTATGAAACCGAGCTTGTTATAAGGCAAGACATTGAAGAGATAAAAATAAAGGACATACTTAAAAAGATTTACACTTTAATATAAATAGAACAGGGCAACAATACAATATTGTGATTGTTGCCCTTTTGTTTGACAATAGTGGTGGTTAAAGTTATAATTATATAATACTTAAGGGGACTAATATGTTACTGAGTTTAATAGGATTACTAGATGCACCTCTAACAATGCTGGCAGTTTTAATTGCCTTTTTGTCGGCGTTGTGTATTAGTATGCCTTGCCACGAATTTGCCCACGCACACGCTGCCTATAAAGAAGGCGATTTAACGGCAAAAACTCTTGGTAGATATACTTTAGCCCCTTTTGCGCATATAGATTGGTGGGGGCTTTTGTTGTTACTTATTTGTGGTATTGGATATGCAAAGCCTGTGCCAGTTGATTCTAGAAGCTTTAGGCGTGGTAAAAAAAGTGCGGTTAGAGTTGCTTTTGCTGGGGTTTTAACAAACATTGTAATTGGTATTGTTTGTTGTCTTATTTTCTCGCTTTTAATAAACTTTTGGCCTGAGCTTTTTACGGCGTATGGCTTTTTAAGTGATTTATACTATTATTTCTTTCAATTTATAATAAGCTTAAACTTTATGTTTGCCTTTTTTAATATTTTGCCTATCTATCCACTAGACGGGTTTAGGCTGGTGGAGGCATTCTCGAAGCCATACAATAAATATGTTATGTTTATGAAAGCTTATGGTTTTTGGATTATGCTTGTGTTAATTTTAACTGGAATTTTGGGACTATATATAGATTTCTTTGCTGGAGGGCTTGCAAATTTGGTTATGCAGGGCTTTAACGCATTGTTTGGGCTAATGGTGTAGAATATGGGTAAAATAAAGAACCAATCAAATATAGATGTAGACGAGTTTTTAAATGAAGCTCCTGTTTCTGCTAAACAAGAAGCAAATACGAAAGAAATCTCGCAAGCCGCTCAAGGAAACAAAACAAAAGCCGCAGGTGCAGAATCTGGTTCTAATTTTCAAGATGTTGAGTTTGATCAAGACCAGCCAATTATGGTTGAAGGCATGGAAGAAGCGGAGGATATAGACAGTTCGCTTAGATTTAAGCTTGACCAGTTTGAGGGTCCGCTCGACCTTTTGTATCACTTGATTAAAATTGCAAAAATAAACATCAGGGACATATTTATTTCTCAAATAACCGAGCAATACTTAGAGATGATGAAAGACATTGATAAGGTAGATATGGATAAGGCGGCGGACTTTACTTTAATGGCTGCAACTCTTCTTGAAATCAAATCAAAACAGCTTCTTCCAAAGCCAGAAGTAGTTGAGGATACTGAAGAGGAGGACCCTGAGGAAAAGCTTTATAGGCAACTTGAAGAGTATAAGCTTTTTAAAGAAGCGAGTGAAAAGTTAAAAGAGCATGAGGATGTTGGCAAGTTCTATAAAGCTCCAGACGATAGTGCGGGAGAATATAGATATGAGCTTCCAGAGCATTTGAGTTTGGATGCCTTAATCACAGCCTTTTCAAATCTATTGCATAAAGTGAGTGTTAAGGCAGAAACCATAACAGAAAGAAAAATTGAAAAAGATAGGTTCACGGTTGCAGAAAAAATTGCACAAATCAAAGATAGTTTGCTTATTAAAGACAGGTTTAAATTTAGTGACCTTTTTGAAGCAGATTACTCTAAAAGTGAAATTATAAATACTTTTCTAGCTCTATTAGAGCTTTTGAAAAACCAATTGATAAAAGTCGAACAAACCTCAACTTTTGGGGATATTGATATATTTAAACGAGAGGATAAAGTTAATAATGGATAATTTAGAGAATATTCTTGAAAGTATACTGTTTGTTAGTGGTGATGCCGTAGATATTTCAGATATACTAGCAAAAATTGATGTTACAAAGGCAGAAATAAAATCTGCTGTGAAGAAACTTCAGAATAAGTATAAAGAGCCATCAGGCATAGTGCTTTTAGAGTTTAACAATAAGCTTCAATTTGCATCAAACTCTAAGTATGCAGACGATGTTTCGCTAGTTTTAAACCCAATTAGGCAAAGAAATTTATCTAGAGCAACGCTAGAAACTGCATCAATAATAGCATATAAACAACCAGTAACTAGGCTTGAAATTGAAGAAATTAGAGGCGTTAGTTCAGACTATGCTATAAACATACTTCTTGATCATAATCTTATTGAGATAGTTGGAAGAAAGGATACTGTTGGTAAACCTGTGCTTTTTGGAACAACGGATGAGTTTTTAAAAAGGTTCAACATTTCCAGCATTGATGAGCTTCCAGACTATAACGAGCTTTTAGAAAAAGTTAAAGTTATTAGAAGCGGAGATGATAGACTTTATAATCATTTTGAAATCAATGAGAGTGATGAAGAAATGGAAAAGAAGCTTGGGATTAGTAGCGAAGTTGCAATGGCAAAAGATGAAGGAAATGTAAACTTAAGCGAGTTTAGCGAGCCTGTTATAGGTGAAAAGAGCAACGAAGATGACGAGGGTTTAGAAGAGCTTATGTCTAGTGAAAGTGAAAGAGAAGAAGATCAAAAGTTTATAGATGATGCCGAACTTCTTTATGAAGATGATGATGCTGATGATTTTGATAACGATGACAACGATGATGATTTCAACAACGATGACAACGATGACCACGATGATGACGATGATTTTGATGATGACGATGATGACGATGATGATTTTGATGATGACGATTGGGATATAGTTTAGAAAAAAAAGAGCAAATTGAAGTGAACCCCGTAGGGGTCACTCAAAATACTGCTCTTTTTTATTTGCGTATTTTTTTGTGTAAAAAAACACAACCTAACAGCATGAGGGAAATGCTTTTAGAAATTTTTGCCTTGTTGTTTGTTGTGGCTTTAATTTTATATCCATTTAAAATTAAAGCTGTCATGCATGTTAATGTTTTTGAAGATTTGGCTTTTCTTGCAGTTAAGGTGTTTGACTTCAAATTGTTTTGCGCTAGGTTTACAATAACTAAAGAGGGAAAACTAGACATAGACAAGTTTAAGAAAAAAAAGAAGAAAAAGAAAGACCCATTACTTCTTTATTCATATTTTACTTGCCTTGCAAAACTTTTAAATATAAAAAAGTTTGAATTATACTTCACAAGTGGGTTTAAAAATAATGCCTACCATAGCGCTATGCTTTGTGGGTATGTTAATGTTTTCTCATCTATAGTTTGTGGACTACTTTTAAATAAGTACAAGCATATAAAAATTTATAGTGACATTGGCGCAGATTTTGAAAAAGATAGATTAGAGCTTTCTGGTATGGTTGTTGTTTGCTTTAGTCTACTAGATATGTTAATTTCTGTAATTTGTGCATATAAATGTTATTTTCAAAAAAAACTAAAAGAGAGAAGGAGAAAACAAAATGGATAATAGCAATCAGATAAATGAACTGTTGTCAAGCGTGATAGATAAAATTAAAGGTATGGCAGATGTTAATGCTGCTATTGGACTGCCTTTTGAAACTAAGGACGGTACGCTCATTTTTCCACTAACTAAAATGTCGATAGGCTTTGTTGCGGGTGGTGGTGAATATGGTTCAGATTCAAAAAACTTTAAAAACTCAAATAAATACCCTTTGGCTGGAGGAAGTGGTGGCGGAGTTAGTATTGAGCCTCTTGCTCTCTTGCAAATTAAAGACAATGAAACAAAGCTTATATATATTGATGAAAAGAGCCTAAGCCAGAAACTTTTAGACACAACTGCTAACATAATTTCTAATATTACCAATATTTTTAAAAAGGATAGTGATAATGATAAAAAATAGATATCTATTCATTATGAATGCATTTTTTACACTTGTATGCGCATATTTTGCGTTTTTTTCACCTATAAATTATTCTAACCTTGTGTTCGCTGAAAGCGAAAAACTATCAAGTGCAAAAGCAATGGCTACAATTGAGAAAACAAGTGGTAGAGTTCTTTACTGCGAAAATGAAAATGAAAAATTGCCTATGGCAAGCACAACAAAAATAATAACTGCTATATATGTAATAGAAAATAATAACGACCTAAATAAGCTTATAAGCATACCAAAAGAAGCTGTTGGCATAGAGGGAACAAGTATTGGGTTAAAGGAGGGTGAGCACTTAACTATAAAAGAACTTTTGTATGGACTAATGCTTCGTTCAGGAAATGATAGCGCGGTTGCTCTTGCAATTGCAACGTCTGGTAGTGAAGAAAAGTTTGTTTGCGATGTTAATGATTTTCTTAAACAGAAAGGATTTTTAAACACTCATCTTAAAAATCCGCATGGACTTCCAGATGAGGAGCATTATACCACTGCATTAGATTTGGCAAACATAACGGCATATGCCATGCAAAACCCAATATTCTGCGAGATAGTTTCAACGAAAGAAAAAGCTATTTCAAATGAGTTAAAAACAAAAACTAGTAGGAACCTTATAAACAAAAATAAACTTTTAACTAACTTTGAGTTCGCAGATGGTGTTAAAACTGGCTACACTAGAAAGGCAGGAAGATGTTTTGTTGGCAGTGCCACAAAAGATGGCATGAGCGTTATTTGTGTTTTACTAAATTGCGCGCCTATGTTTGAAGACTGTGAAAAACTTTTGAATATGGCGTTTGACGAATACAAAATGTATAAAATAATGGGCCAAGGAGATAAACTAGGAGAAATACAAATAGAGAAAGGGTATGAAGATAAACTTGAGGTTTTAGCTCCCTGTGATTTTTACTATCCGTTAAAAACCAGCGAGCTTGGTGGCGTGGAGGTTGAGGTTGATATACCTAAAAAGCTGTTTGCCCCTGTTCACTTTAACGAGCCCATTGCTAGCATTAAAATTAGTCTTGCAAATCAGTTGATTTTTTCTGAGAAAATATATAGTATTAAAGATATAAAGAACAATTCTTTTACTGCAGAGTTTAAACGAATTGTGGAAAAAATGTAGGCTTGTTTTGCCAAAGAGGAAAAGAGTTTGAGGATAAATAAATTTTTAGCGGGGGCAGGGTTTGGCTCTCGAAGAAAATGTGAGGAATATGTAAAGGAAGGCAGGGTTATGTGCAATGGAAAAGTTGTAGATAACCTTGGCTTTTCTGTTTCGGAAAAAGATAAAATAACAGTAGATGGCAAAGAAGTTTCATATAACAATGAGCTAGTGTATATTATGCTTCATAAGCCAAAAGGCGTTATAACTAGTATGAGTGATGAGCATAATAGGAAAACTGTTGTAGATATTTTACCAGAAGAATATAAAAAACTAAAACCTGTTGGTAGGCTCGATTATGATAGCGAGGGGCTTTTGCTTCTCACAAATGATGGAAATCTTGCATATGTTTTAACTCACCCCTCTCATGAAATTAAAAAAACATATATTGTTAAAGTTGAAGGCGATGTTAAGGAAAGTCAACTTGCGGTTTTAAGAGCTGGTGTTGTGATAGACGGTGTTCGCTTGTCGAAATGTAAAGTTAAACTCATCGAAAAGGAAGATAAACTAACGAAACTTGAGGTTGTGATATCTGAGGGGAAAAACAGGCAGGTTAGAAAAATGTTTGAGGCTGTTAACCTGTATGTTGCGTTTTTAAAAAGAACGCAAATTGGCGACTTGAAACTTGGTGGCTTAACAAGGGGAAAATGTAGACCTCTTACGAGTAGTGAAATTTTATATTTAAAATCGCTTTAAAGGTGAAAAAATGAAGGTTTGTGTTATTGGTGGTGGCGCGTCTGGAATGATGGCGAGTATGCTTATTGCTGAAAAACAGCACCATGTTGTTTTGCTTGAAAAAAATGAAAAATTGGGCAAAAAGCTATATATAACAGGCAAAGGTAGATGCAATTTAACAAACGCAGTAACGGGTAATGAATTTTTAGCAAATGTTGTAAACAATTCAAAGTTTGTTATGAGCAGTGAAGTTAGGTTTAATTCTAGCGACACCATGAGGCGTTTTGAAGATCTTGGCGTTAAGCTTAAAATAGAAAGGGGCAACAGAGTATTCCCAGAGTCAGATAAGGCTAGCGACATTACAAGGGCTCTTGAAAGAAGGTTAAAGATTTTAGGGGTAGACATCTGTTTAAATACAGAAGTTCAAGAGGTTATTATAGAAAATGGCGAAGCGCGTGGCGTAAAGTTAAAAAGTGGAGATATTATATTGTGTGATGCAGTTGTTGTTGCAACAGGTGGCAAAAGCTATCCATTAACAGGTAGCACTGGGGATGGATATAAGTTTGCACGGGAAACAGGTCATAGAATTGTTGACCCTGTTCCAGCACTATCAGCAATAATTTTAAAAGATAAAAGCTTGAAAAATTTAAGTGGCTTATCGCTTAAAAATGTGAAGATAAAAGCATATAATAAAAAAGTGCTTATCTATGAGTCTAGCATAGGTGAAATGCTTTTTACAGGCAACGGGGTTTCGGGACCTATAGTTTTATCTATGTCTAGCTATATAAACAGATTTTTGCCTCAAAATCTCAAAATTTATATAGATTTTAAGCCTGCATTATCAGATTTTGCACTTTTTCAAAGAATAAATAGAGAAATTACTGCTTTAAAGTCTAAACAATTTTCAAGTTTGTTAAAGCTTTTATTGCCATCATCGTTATGTGATGAATTTTCAAAAAGGTTAGGCATAAATAAAACCAAAAAGGTTAATCAGTTAACTAGCGAAGAGCGTGAAAAGTTGTGCTTTATGCTTAAAAATTTTGAATTAAATTTTGATAGACTAGATGATATTGATAGGGCTATAATAACAAGTGGAGGAGTTAATGTGGTAGACATAAAACCAAAGTCGATGGAAAGTAAACTTGTTAAAAGATTGTACTTTATTGGCGAGGTTTTAGATATAGACGCGTTAACGGGAGGGTTTAACCTTCAACTCGCTTTTTCAACGGCGGCTTCATGTGCTAGTGATTTTTAAAGGAGAAAAGTATGCTATTTGCACTTTGTTATTTCTTTTTGTGGCTTCCTATTCATTTGTTTTATCCTGTGAAAGTTATAGGTAAAAAAAACTTGCCTAAAAAGCAGGGGTATGTTTTAACATGTAACCACTATAGTAACCTTGACCCAATTCTACTTGACATTTATCTAAAAAAGAAAATAAGATTTTTAGCCAAACAAGAACTATTTAAAAATAAGTTCTTTGGATATATTCTAAAAAGGCTGGGGGCTTTTCCAGTTAACAGAGCAAAACCAGAGATATCTTCATTTAAGTTTGCTTTAAAAACGTTAAAAGATAAAAAAGTTTTAGGAATTTTTCCCGAGGGTACCAGAAATAAAAGTGAAAACAGCGATGAACTTTTAGAACTAAAAAATGGCGCGATAGTTTTTGCGTCTAAAGCAGATTCTGCTATAGTTCCAATGGTGCTTTATAAGAGGTCGAAAATTTTTAGAAGAAATTATTTACTTATAGGAGAGCCTTTACATCTTGTGGCGGAGGACACTAAACGATTATCTCATGAAGAGCAAGAAAATAATACTAAGCGTTTGGCAGACGCAATAAATCAACTAAGGCTTGATATGGATAGAAAATTAGAAGATAAGAAATCCAAACGCAAGGGGGGAAAACATGGTGGAAAAGAAAAATGACAACGAGGAAATTAAAGAAGAAAAGCAAGAGAAACTAAATCATATTGAAGACAATACTGTTGCTAAAACAAAGGTTAGCAGTGAAGAGAGGCTTGAAAATGATGTTGTTCGAGCCTTTGACGAGATTTTAGAGGATAACGAAAAAATTATAAAGGCGCTTAAACCAAACAAAGCAAAAATCTTTTGGTCTAATATTATTAAGCTTGCTTTGCCATTTTTGTTTTTGCTTGTTTTTAGTTTGTTGGTTGTGGCAATTCCTGAAGATGGGGCAACTGTTCAACCGATAGACTTTCTTTATGTAAGTATTGCGGTTGTTGGACTGTTTATAGTGTTTTTGGCGTTTAATTTGTGGTTTACGGCGCTTTATTATAAAAACACAATTTTTGCCTACACAAATAAGAGGCTAATAATTAGAACAGGAATCTTTGGAGTAGATTATAAAAGTTTAGATATTAAAAACATTGGAGCAAGTGATGTTTATGTAAGTTTGCTTGATAAACTTTTACGAAAGGGAACTGGATCGCTAAGGTTTGGGAGCAACTCGAGCCCTATTTATAATAATGCTGGAGCGGGGGCATATACCTTTGCAAATATATCTGAGCCATATGTGCTTTATAAAGAGATTAAAAGCCATATAGAAAAAGTTCAAAAGGAAAAACAGTAGAATTTCATTTGTTAAACACTTAGACGTTTGTTTAAGTGTTTAACTTGTTGGTTAAACTGTGTAATTTGAATTGATTTTTTAATATTTTTGTTGTATAATCATTTTGTTTGCTGCGGTTTTAGAGAGGCTATATTTATAAACACAAATGATTAAAGTTGGTGTAGTCAAATAAATAATGTGCGGGCGTTGCTTAATGGCGCGACGCGTAAAGCTAACTTGCCGGTGGCAAGTTAGTAGCCAAAGCGAGGTTATGGCTAAGCCATAACCCGGAAGATGCTATGCAGCTACCAAACGGATAGTATTGTCAGGCGAAGATGTAAACAAATAAATAATGTGCGGGCGTTGCTTAATGGCGCGACGCGTAAAGCTAACTTGC
>USTP01000013.1 GCA_900557695.1 uncultured Thermoanaerobacterales bacterium
ATTTTGCACATTTAGCAAATTTTTATACACATTATAGTTTATTTACTCTTTTTCTTAAATCTATTTCTTCCAAACATGTTTTAATGCACAAAAGTTTTAAGGCTTTTTCAATTTTTAGCCCTTTATAAATTTCATCCTTGCACGAGGTTATGTTGCTTAAGTTTACCGATAAACTTAAATAAAGACAATCTTTTAGCTGCTCCTCATCGCTTTCTCCTAGCTGTAAATCGTCTAAATCAAGCAGCACTTCTTTAAACCGCAAGGAAATAACTTCAATTTGCCTATATAACGATGCAATATCAATTTCCCCTGTTTCGTAGCTTATGCACAAATTGTAAATCTCCTCTGTTATACTAGAAATATACTTAAAACTTGTTAAAAGCAGATTGTTTGCCTTAATCAACCTTTGATATTTTAAACTAATTTTCTCTGCATTTAAAGCGATAATAGAAGAATTTTCAAAACTAATGAGGTTTGCCTCTAAAACACTTGATGCTGCTTTTTCTTTTAAATAAACAAAGCCAAGAACGCAAATTTCGTTTTGATAACTATACAAATATCCCGCTCCGCCAGAATTTATAATGCTTTCTTGAGCATTTATCGCCATTTGTTTGTTTTGGGTTTGGTAAAGCGAAAGAAGATAATATTTTCTACTACTAAATATACTGCCTTTTGCATTTAAAACAATACTATAAACTATAATAAATATTGTAATTAAAAATAACACACAAGCAAAAATGGCAAATAAATTTAATTTCTTTGACCTTTTCAAATAATAAAAAGAATAAAAACCGCTTGAATGTGTCAGTCCCAAAAGCAGAGTAACTCTCCTATAATTTATAATAAGTTAGAGTAAATTCTCAATAAAGCATATGAGCTACTTTTTAAATTTTTGCAAAAAACAATAGAATATTACAAATCTTCTTGTTTTTTCTTAAATTTTAAAAGGTGAAATAAGCTTTAAAAATTCTATACTAAGATATAAGGAGATAAACTATGAAAATTAAACCACTATTTGATAGAGTTGTTGTGGAAGAAGAAAATACAAGCACAACAAAAAGCGGAATTTACCTTGGAAATTCTGGTGGAGATAATCCTAAGATAGGAAAAGTTTTATATGTTGGCGAGGGAAATGAAAACCAAGACGGAAAGAAAAGCACTATGTATGTTAAGCCAGGCGATAAGGTTTTATATGGCAAATTTGCTGGAGTTGATGCTGTTATAGACAAAAAACAAGTTTTTATTATTAGGCAAACCGATATTTTGGCAATCATTGATTAAAATCAAACATATACTTTATAGGGAGAAAATATAATGAGTAAAGAAATTTTATATGGAGAAGAAGCAAGAAAGGCTCTAGAAAGAGGTGCCTTAAAGGTTGCCAGCGCAGTTAAACTAACGCTTGGTCCAAAAGGAAGAAATGTTGTTTTAGATAGAAAGTATATCTCACCACTAGTAACAAACGATGGTGTTACAATTGCAAAAGACATAGTTTTGCCCTGCCCCTTTGAAAACATGGGCGCAACTTTAATAAAAGAGGCAAGTTCTAAAACCAACGATATGGCTGGAGATGGAACAACCACCGCAACTATCATTGCCGAAAGCATTATTAAGGAGGGGCAAAAAGCCATAGCTTTTGGAGCAAGTCCTGTGCTACTTAAAAAAGGAATTGAAAGAGCAAGCAATATTGTTATAAACAAACTAAAAGAGATTAGCACGCCAGTATCCTCTTTTGAGAGCGTAAAAAATGTTGCAAGCATATCTGCTGGCGATGAAGAAATTGGAAAGTTGATAAGTGAAGCTTTCGAAAAAGTTGGCAAAGACGGAACTGTAACTCTTGGCGACTCTTCCACCGATAAAACCTATCTTGAGCTTTCTAAAGGTATGAGCTTTGAACGAGGCTACTTGTCCCCCTACATGGTAACCGACACCGAAAAGATGATAGCCTCGTTAACCGACCCCTACATTCTTGTAACCGACAAAAAAATTACAAACATAGCAGAACTCTTACCAGTGTTAGAGCCTGTTATGAAGTCAGGCAGACCACTTCTTATAATTGCCGATGATATACAGCAAGAAGCTCTTTCTGCCCTAGTTTTAAACAAACTTCGCGGAACATTTTTGTGCGCTATGGTTAAAGCACCTTTGTTTGGCGAAAAAAGAATTGATATGCTTGAAGACATTGCAGTTTTAACGGGTGCCACTTTTATTTCATCAAGCCTTTATATCGATTTCCAAAATGTTGACACTGCCTGCCTTGGTCAAGCTAGTAGCGCCATTATATCTAAAGACAAAACTTCAATAATTGGCGGCAAGGGCAACCAAGATGTAATTGAATCGCATAAAAACAAAATTCGAGAGCAACTTGCAAATGCTAACGAAGAGTATGATACAACTAGATTCAAAGAACGGCTAGCAAAACTATCAAATGGTGTTGGCGTTATTAAGGTTGGTGCTCCAACAGAAGCTGAGGCTGGCGAGAAGAAACTAAGAATTGAAGACGCTATATCTGCCGTTGTTGCAAGTTATAAAAGTGGAATTGTGCCAGGTGGAGGAACGGCATATCTATATGCAAAAGAAGAGTTAGAGAAACTTACTTTAGCACTTGAAAAAGAGGAAAAATATGGTTCTGAAATTATAGCAAAAGCAATTGAATCACCATTTAAACAAATCGCTTTAAATGCAGGTAAAGAACCTGCTCCTTTACTTGAAAAATTTTATAGCCAACCTCTTGGAGTTGGTTATGACGCATTAAATGATAGGTTTGTTGATATGCTTAAAGAAGGAATTATAGACCCCGCCGAGGTTGAAATCTGTGCTCTAAATAATGCAGTTTCTGTAGCCACAGCCATTCTTTCAACCGAGTGCATTGTGGCAGATATTGAGGATAAAAAAAGTGAAAACAGCTAAAAATAAAAAACCAAAGCTAAAAAGCTTTGGTTTTTTTATTTGTAAAATTTCTATCATTTTAATCAAATTTTTGCATTTGACTTAATTTCCAATTAAGTCTTTCATAATGTCTTCTAGGCTATCTGTTGGGTTAAGTGCTTCTTCAAAGTCAAACCCGCTATCTCCCACTGGTGGATAAACATCATCTCCCGAAGCCTTTTTCTTTTTGAGATTATTCTCAATATCCTTAAGGTTTTCCGACTTGTTTTTCTTTGGCCTGCCCCTACCTCTTGTTGCATTGTCACCAATCTTCATGTTAAACTCACGAATTAGCCTTGAATATCTTTCGTCTAGCTCGGTTTTCTTTTTGTCTTTAATTATACTTAGTCTATTTATTTCCTCTTCATGGGCTTTCTCTGCATCAGATAGTGGGCTAGAAGAAACAAGATCCTCCATTTCTAGCATTGCATCTATAGTTTTACTAAGTTCGTCTTTAAATTGGTTTAATTTTTCCTTATCTTCAGGTTCATATTTAGTTTTAAGTTCACTAAAAAAGCTATCCCACTTTTCTGCAAGTCGAGCAAGCCTTTCTATTTCCATGGCGCATCTAGACCTTGTGGTTGTTTCTAAAAACTTGGCCTTTCTTTCAGATAAAACAAGTAGCCTTGAAATAGACTTCTCTTTTTTCTTATATTCCTCAAGTTCTTTAGAAAGCTTTGCATTTTCCCTTCTTTCTTTCTCTATTCGTTCAGCTTGCTTAGAAAGAGCAATTTCACTGTCTGTTAAAAGCTTTCTAACATAATCATCAACTTCACTCTGCGTGTAGTACTTCTTTGCCATTTTCCCCCTTCTCCTTCTTAAGTTTTTTACTCTTAACAAATGTTACAATAACATAAATCAAAATTGCAATTCCCGCTAAAATCATCATTAGGCTAAGAAGCCTTGAAATTTGAATATTACCAAGCTTTAAAATATACTCAGCCTGCCTTCTTGGCTCTAAGAAGAACCTAACCGTTCCGTAGTAAACAAGGTAACTACCAGTTGCTATACCCTTTATATCTAATTTCCAATATAAGCTAATTAGTAAAACAAATCCCAGCAAGTTTAAAACACTTTCATAGAAAAACAGCGCCTCATAGTAAACTCCGTTAATATTAACAGCAAATGGGAAAAACTGAAAAGATGGATTAGTTATTTCTTGCCCATAAAGTTCTCCGTTAAAATAGTTGCCCCACCTGCCTATAGCCTGCGCAAGAATTAACACAACAACTAAAACATCTGCAAGTGCAAAAAAGTTGTATTTTTTTATAGCACAAAGAATAGTAAGCCCTATTCCTCCACCTATAACCGCACCAATTATGCTCATTCCACCTTCACGAAACTTAAAGTAGTCGGCTATACTTAAACCACTATCAAACAGCACTGAAAACAGCCTTGCACAAATTATTCCAAGAGGCAAAATTGCAATTAGTATTTCATAAGGAACATTGCTTGATAGCCCTTTTCGCTTACACAAAGGAAAAGCAAGCAAAAAAGCAACCAAAATACCAAGGGTTATGAAAATTCCATACCAATAGATATCAACCCCGAAAATAGTAAACGCAACTCTAGACCCCAATAAATTCGTCATATAAATATTATATTAAATCATTAAAATTATGTCAACCACTTGCAAAACACAAGTAAATTATATTTATTTGCAAATTTAGTGGCAATTTTCCTTTTTCTTTACAACTTTTTACACTTAAACAAATTTTTATGCATAATTTTGTTAAAAATAAAAACTCTCTTGTTAGAGAGTTTATGCTCCTGGCTCAATGCCAGCCTCATCAGTTTTTTTAGGTGTTTTTCTTAATTTTAAAGCTTTTACCCTTTGCTCTTCTTTAAGTTTAGCGTCCCTTTGATTGATAAATTCGGTTAGCTTTGCTTGGTAGCCAGAGCCATGCAAATAGTCGTCTGCCTGCCTCTCTCCATCTTTTCTAACAAGAGTGTCGCCATCTATCCAAATTTTTCTAACTTTTTTCATAAGAGTTGCTCCCCTACTTTTGTCTCTGTGATTATACTATGAAATGCTTAATTTGTAAATATCTTTAAAGATTTTTTAATTAACTTGATAATACGACTTTATTTGCCTTAATATTTCACTTGTTAGTTTTAAAGCAGACCCACTTGATGCCAAAATAACAATATCTGCACCTTTCTTTAAATTCTCTATACGCTCATCAATTCTTGCTGGCGGTATGTTAAAAAAATTTTTTTCTTCCTTAGTAGCATACTTTTCTCTATCCAGTTTGCACTTTACTTTAGATGCAGGAACATGCAAATATATTAAAAGACAATTCTCTTTTACTGCTTTAATATTTGTTTTAAGTTCCGCCATGCCACTTTCTAGATGAATAACAGTTTCGCAAAAGCCCGCAACATATTTAAGCATTCCCTTTTCTTTTTTGCGGTAATATTTTTCGCCATACTCCTTTAGCATTGTAGGGAAAGACCTTGGTATGTTGTCAAACTCAAATAATTCTAAACAGTCAAAAAAATGCATGTCTAACTCTTCAGCAAGAAGTTTTGCTATTTCGTAGGACTGTTTGCGGTTCAAACCAACTATGGCAATATTTTGAACCATATTCTTTGCTCCTTAGAATTTATATATGAAATTATAACATATCAAAAAAACAAAATGCAACAGTAAATTACGCATTTTCATCCACACGCACAATTATAAGTAAAAAAAGAACTTATAAAGTTCTTTTTTAATATCCCCTTAAATGCACATTTTTAATCGTTTGGCTTAAAATGTTCTTAAACTCTAGCACCTTTGATTTTTTTATTTCTGTTAACCCACCTTGTATTGTATACCCGCTGTCTACAAACTTTTGAAGATACAGCGTTTTTGCACCCTTTAAGTCTTCAGCTAAGCTTTTAATATCGCTTTCGCTGTGAAACTCATTGACAAGAGTTGTTCTAAGCTCATAGGGCACGCTTGAGGTTTCTAGAATTCTTAAACTCTCTTTTATTTTATCAACCTGAGGATTTTTAACACCAGTTATTAAAGAATAGTTATTAAAACTATTTTTTATATCCATGGCAACATAGTCTAAAAGCTTTTTATCTATCAGGTTCTTTAAAACTTCAGGCCGCGTGCCGTTTGTGTCTAACTTAACTTTAAGACCCATGCCTTTAACCGCCCTTATAAAGTCTTCAAGGTCGGGTTGCAAAGTAGGCTCGCCACCACTAATTGTTACGGCGTCTAAAAGCCCTTTTCGGCTTTCTATATAGTTTAAAACCTCTTTGCTGTCTAGTTTCGAAACCTCATGTTTAACAATTTCAGGGTTATGGCAAAACGGACACAGAAAGTTACAGCCTCCAGTGAACACTGTTGCACATATATAGCCCTCATAATCTACAAGGGAAACTTTTTCTAGCCCTAGTATTTCCATTATTCACCCTCTACGGTCACCAAGTATTTACAAGCTTTGGTGGCGGCAATTGCCCCATCTCCCATTGCGGTTGTAACTTGCCTAACCTCTTTTGTTCTACAATCTCCAGCAACAAACAAGCCACTCGTTTTAGTTTCGCACGACTCGTTTGAAATTATATAGCCACTTTTGTCTAGGTCTACAAGTTTTTCAAAAATCTTATTGTCTGGCACCTGACCAATTGCAACAAAAACAGCATTTGTTTTATAAGTAACCGTGCTCTTGTCTTTTTTTTCAAAAACCACACTCTCAAGCTTATCTTCGCCAATTAGTTTAACAGCCTTTAGGTTGTTTGTTATTTCAATGTTCTTTGTATTTAAAACAGCGTCTTGAAGCGATTTTTCGCCAAAGAACCTATCAAAAAGTGTTATCATATGCACTTTTTTACAATAGCCTGCAAGCATAAGTGCATATTGAAGGGCGCTATTTGCATCGCCTATTAGCGTTACTTCTTCCCCAGCAAAAAATGGTCCATCACAAATAGCACAGTAGTAAATTCCCTTGCCTATAAACTTGTCTTCATTTTCTATTCCAAGTTTCCTGTGTTTTGCACCTGTTGCCACAATAACAGCTTTCGCCGTATAGGTGTTATAGTTTGTGGTAACAATAAAAATATTGTCTTCTTTTTCCACTTTAAGCACATCTTCAAGCTCAAAATCAACATTTAATGCTGAAATCTGCTCAAAAAGCTCGTCTGCAAGTTCTGTTCCCGTAATACTTTTCACGGTTGGATAATTCTCTACCTTTGGCGACTGGGCTATTTGCCCACCAATGCTCTCTTTTTCTAGCACCAAAACCTTTTTATTATTCCTAAGGGCATAAAGGGCGGCAGTCATACCTGCCATGCCCCCGCCTATTATTATAATATCAAACATAGAAACTATTTTTGTCCTTCAACATATTTTTTGATGTCTGAAACATTATTCAAAACAAGCTTTTTACCATCTTTATTAACAAACATAGTTGGTGCTTTTGTAACCCCATACTGTTTAGCAAGCTCTGGGTTCTCTGTAGCATCAATTATTTTTACCTCAATTCCGCCATCCTCAAGTAGTCTTTTTGCCATTTTACAGTTTGGACAAGTTTTTGTTGTGAAAAGCACCAAACCCTGCTCACTTTCAGGGCACGCTTTACTTGCACCCTCTTCATGCATGCACTCTTCTGTTCTTCGAACAAGTTTAGAGCGGTCTAAATCGTATGTTTTTCTCTCTTTAAACTCTTGAGCCTTACCATCATTCCAGTTTGCAACAGGTCGATAGTATCCTGTTATACGGCTGTAAACCTCTGTTTTGTTGCCACACTCTGGGCAAGTGTAGTGTTCGCCCGTAATGTAGCCATGGTTTGTACAAACAGAATAGGTTGGACTAATTGTGTAGTATGGCAAATGATAATTCTCTGCAATTTTTCTAACAAGGTTCATGGTAACTTTCCAGTTTTCTAACTTTTGGCCAAGGAAAGTGTGGAAAACAGTTCCCGAAGTGTATAAAGTTTGCAAACCATCTTGAATATCAAGGGCTTTAAATATATCCTCGGTGTAGCCAACTGGCAAATGGCTAGAGTTTGTATAGTATGGCACTGCATCGTTGCTTGAAGCGGTTATAATGTCTGGATAACGCTCACGATCGTGCTTAGCTAAACGATATGAAGTAGACTCGGCAGGAGTTGCTTCTAGATTGTAAAGGTCGCCATACATCTCTTGATAGTCGGACAATTTTTCACGCATGAAGTTTAAAACCTTTTTTGTAAATTCTTGCGCAGCTTCGTGAGTTAAGTCTTCCCCTATCCAAATGGCATTTAAACAAGCCTCGTTCATACCAACTAGCCCAATAGTTGAGAAATGGTTGTTAAAGGTTCCAAGATAACGCTTTGTGTATGGATAAAGACCTGCGTCTAGAAGTTTAGTTATTGTATCTCTTTTTATTTTTAAGCTTCTAGCTGAAATATCCATCATTTTGGTTAGCCTTTCAAAGAACTCTTCCTCTGTTTTAGAAAGATAAGCAATTCTTGGCATATTGATTGTTACAACGCCAACGCTTCCAGTGCTCTCGCCAGAGCCAAAGAAGCCACCAGATTTCTTTCTAAGCTCTCTTAAGTCGAGCCTTAATCTACAGCACATACTTCTAACATCGCTAGGCTCCATATCTGAGTTGATATAGTTAGAGAAATATGGCGTGCCATACTTTGTGGTCATTTCAAAAAGAAGTTTATTGTTTTCATTTTCTTCCCAGTTGAAGTCTTTTGTGATAGAGTAGGTTGGAATTGGATACTGGAAACCCCTTCCGTTTGCATCGCCCTCTATCATAATCTCGATAAACGCCTTGTTTACCATTGCCATCTCTTTTACACAGTCTTTATATTTAAAGTTCTGCTCTTTCCCACCAACAATACAGTTAAGCTCTGCAAGGTCGGCAGGAACAGTCCAGTCGAGAGTGATGTTTGTGAATGGTGCTTGAGTTCCCCAACGAGATGGCGTGTTAACTCCGTAAACAAAAGATTGTATACATTGTTTAACTTCTTTATATGTTAAGTTATCTACCTTAACGAAAGGTGCTAAATAAGTATCAAATGATGAAAATGCTTGAGCACCTGCCCATTCATTTTGCATGATGCCAAGGAAGTTTACCATTTGGTTACAAAGAGTGCTTAAATGGCTAGCAGGCGAACTTGTTATTTTACCTGGAACACCGCCAAGCCCCTCTTGAATTAGCTGCTTAAGCGACCATCCCGCACAATAACCAGTTAACATACTTAAGTCGTGAATGTGAATATCTGCATTTTTATGAGCCTGCTCAATCTCTTTATCATACACATCGCTAAGCCAGTAGTTTGCAGTGATTGCCCCAGAGTTAGACAATATTAAACCACCAACAGAGTATGTAACAGTAGAGTTCTCTTTAACACGCCAGTCGGCAAGTTTAAGATATTTGTCTACCGTTTGCTTATAATCAAGGAAAGTATTGTTTATGTTCCTAATCTTTTCGTGATCTCTTCTATAGATAATATACGCTTTAGCAACATCTTCATATCCATTACGCATAAGAACATTCTCTACAATATCTTGAATGTCCTCAACGCTAGGTATTTTGTCCTCAAACTTTTCAGTTAGGTATAGCTCGGTGATTTTTGCCATTTTCTTACAATCTTTAATTTCTCCATCACCTAAGCTCATCATTGCCTTAGCAATAGCGTTCTCAATTTTTGAGATGTCATAATCTACAAGTCTACCATCTCTTTTTCTTATCTTAGTAATCATTTCTTTTCACTCTCCTATAAATTTTTATCGCCTTGTGTCGGTTAGTTAAAAAATACCACCACACAACATCTTGTGTCAAGAATTTAAAAACAAACACAACATCTTGTGGTTTTTTGTATAAGTTGCACAAACAAGTTTAAACCACAACAAATAAGTTGATTTGTTAATAAGTTTGAAAAGGAATATTATATTTTTATAACAACTCGAAATTTTAATAAAAAAGTTAAAAAACAAAAAGGCTTAATTTTTTAGCCTATTTTATGCAAATTAAAAACATAAAACACAATTTTGACTTTTAAAAAAGAAAGTCAAAAAAACACTATAAACAAAGAATTTATAGTGCTACAAAATTTTAAAATTATTTTTTAAGCTTATTTACAACCTTTTTAGTTTTGCTAACAGCCCGCTTTGCAGTTGCCGTTTTGTTGGTTGTTACCTTAACGCTAATAACCACAATTGTTAAAACAATAAATGTGCCAAGAGCAATATGCCACCAATAAACTGTTACTCCCCCATCGCCTGAGCTATTTGCAGTGTATGCAAGAGTGCCCTCAGTTGTAAAACCAAACACAATGTCACCAAGCTTATCTGTTCTAAGTAAATAATCGCTTGCAGTGTGGGTATAGCTGTTTACAATATCTAAAAATTCTTGATGAGGGTGACCATACGAGTTTCCCTCTCCGCAACTAACCACCACATAGTTTGGAGTGGTGAAATTTAAAAACTCTTCACCATTGCTATCTCTGCTACCATGGTGCCCCGCGCTAAACACATCTATGTTTTTGAACCTTTCCTCCTCGCTTTCTGTTAAACTATTTAAAACCTCTGTTTCAACCTCTTTGCAAGCATCGCCTGTGAAAAGAAATGAGCTGGTGCCATATTCAAGAAGCATCACAGGTGATGCATCATTTGATTCATTTGAACTTGAATAGTGCGTTGGATACCCAGTTGTTTGAGTTGAAGAGCTAAAGGGCGTGCTACTATAAACGAATGGCCCAAAAAATTCAAAATTAAACACGGTAGATGATTTTATAGAATTGATAGTTAACCCGTCATACCCAACCCAAACTTCTGAATTATATGTTGCTCCATTTTCGGTGTAGGTTTCTTCATACACAGCTTCAAGCGTTCTTCTATAGGTGGCGGTACTAGAAGTTACCACATTTGGAAGCGTGATATACTCCCCTAAGCGCTCATATTCACTAGGGCTTCCATCACTATTTAGTGATATTTGAAAAGGTCTAAATATTGTTTTAACCTCAAACTCTTCCAAAACTCTAACTGCTCCACCCACGTGGTCGGCATCTGCATGGGTTAAAATGAAATAGTCTATCATTCCAATGCCAAGATTTTTAATGTAGCTAACAATGTGGGTTGCCGAAGACGCGGTTCCCGCATCAATAAGCATAGTTGTTTCATCTGGTAAACATATAAGAGTGCTATCCCCTTGCCCCACATCTATATAGTGAACACTTAGGTCAGACTCGGCAATAACTTCACTATTAACAAAAGCTTCTTGCTTATCCCCAATACCCAAAAACTTTTCAATACTTGAAGAAAAGAAGCAAGAAATGCCTAAAACCATCCCAAGCAACACAATTATAACAAGTTTTCCCGCGAAAACTTTTTTATTAAATTCCTTTTTAGCCAAGAGTTTCTCATTTTGTGTGATTTTATTTATTTACTCGCCTTGAGGCATCTTTTTCTCTAGCAATTCTAAGCTTTTGCCACAAAGTTTTTATTCTTCTTTTAGGCCTACTGGTTGCAAGCCTAATAAGCTCATTTTTGTGTGCCATTGTTGCATTATAGCCCTCTAAAACCATTTCATCAATGCCATCAAGCTTGCTTGAGCTATATTTGCCAAGGCTTGGTTTTATAACCACATCGGCATATTCTAGCTTTTTAACAACATTAGCCTGCATCATAATTCCAAGCGAACTTTTCAAAACATCTAAAAGTTTTAGCGAATCGGTTCCGTGGCCTCGCCCAGAATTAACATCTATTGCTATAACAACATCTGCCCCCATATGCCGAACAACATCTGCGGGAACATTATTGTGCAAGCCTCCGTCAACAAGGTGCATATTGTTATAAACCACTGGCGAGAACACTCCTGGAACAGCGCAACTTCCAGAACTTGCCCTTGAAACGCTACCGCTTGTTATATCCACCTCCTTGCCAGTTTTAATATCCACAGCCACAATTGTTAAAGGAATTTTTAGCTCTGAAAATACTAGATCTTTTTGAAAAATGTTTTTAAGCGTTGTTTCAATATTTTCCGAATTAGATGGCTTCCAAATAAGCCTACTGTCTTTAATATCTTTAGCTCTTAATTTTTTTAAAGCATCTAGTATTTGCTTATAATTATATCCTGCACAATAAAGAGCCCCAACCATCGACCCTGCACTAGTGCCTGCAACATAGTCTGCCTGTATGCCAAGCTCTTCAAGAGCCTTCAAAACGCCAATATGCCCAATGCCCCTTGCTCCGCCACCGCCAAAAGCTATGCCAATTTTCAAGCCCTTTTTTTTAATAACTTTTCCATTTTCATCTAGAATTTTTCTTTTAAACATAAAAAGCCTCATTTTTATTATACACATAAGAAATAAAAAAAGCAAACCCTGCTGGCAGGGTTTGCTATAATTATTATCACTAAAATTTTTCTCTGTTTACCACTTAATCTGCTTTAGAATTTCTCTTTACAACCAATTGAACTTTCACCATTATAATACAAACAAGAATTAGAAAAATAAACCATCATGGCAACATTTCGCACTCTTTGTTAAGTTTTTTACCGCTCATAATTCTAATTTTCAAAGCTATGCTCTTATCTAAACAAAATCAGCCTAAGTGGCGGAGATTTTAAAATAACCATTGCTTTTTCGCTTGGTTCATTTACCTTTAGTGCGTCTTCCATATACTGTTCCTCACTTACAAGCGTTACCTTGGTGTTCACATTACTTTCAAAAGTTATATTTGATAAATCTACAATGGTGTTTATTTGTTGTAATGTTCTTTCAATATTTATTTCAATATCTTCTTCGTGAGAATGTTCGCCGCCTGAAGGTGCAAACGCTATCACTGTTGAAATTCCGCAATACGAGCAAGTTTTCCCACCAGAAGAATTTGACATCCATAGATGATAATAACCTGCAACAAAAACACCACATCTTGAGCAAGGACTCCTTGTCTTCTTTGTTGCCTTAGGGCAATATCCATCTGAAACTGAATGTCCAAGAGCAGAGCCACTTTCCTGTGTTTCTGTTATCTTTGGTCTACTAATATTTGATCTTGTAGTATTCCCGCATCTAGAACAAGTTTGGTTAGAATAATAATATGGTAGAGCTGTTCTTTGCTGTTTTTCGGGTTCTGTGCAAGTGGCTTCGCTAACTGTAACCCAGTTTGTGTAAATATAATAATACCCGCTTGCAGGTTCTCTTGAAGTTTCCCTATAATTATGCCCTAGAGCTGCAATAGTTGATGTGCTAGATGCACCGCAACAACTCCAGGTTGTTTTTGAGGTTCCAGTGCTGGTGCAAGTTGCCGCAGTTACTGTGGTTGTTGATTGTGAGCCTGTGTGATTGCTAGAATCCACACTGCCATAATCTCTATACTGATAATAACTGTTATCTTCAACATATGTACCACTGCTCATCAGTGTACCACACTTAGAGCAGCTATCATACTCGTAGTGATATGTTGTTACCAACCTCCTTTGCTGTGCTGGAGATGTGCAGGTAGCTTCGCTAACTGTTGTGTAACTTCCGTATGAAGAATATGTTGAAGAATTACTTGTACTATTGCTATCATGGCTATAGTATCTTGTTTGCTCTGTTCCGCAACCGTACTCACATTCTTCCGTGAAAGACAAACACCCAGTGCTGCTTGCACTTCCTGCGTTGGCAAAGTTATGCCCTGTGAAATACATGCTCATATCATCATAATTTGTGTTTGCACCAACATAGGTTGACAAATTATACCTATTATCATAGCTGCTCTCTTTAAACCAACTGCAGCCTGTTAAATCTGGCAAACCTACCTCGTTTAAGGTTTGGTTGCTCCTTGCCTTTATCTCGCTTAGCTCCTGTAGATTGTTATACGGATATATTGTTACTGGGCGGTTTACATCTTGCTGGCGCACAAATCCTAAGCTCTCGGAATAGTCTGCACCACAGCCTGTTATTATAAACCCCTCTTCTATATATAGGTATCCGCCCTCTTCTACATACACCGCTCCTCCATAGGTCCCCTCGCAGTTCTCTATACGCCCGCTCATTAAATAACACTCGCCACCACTTGCTACATATATCGCACCGCCATAAACTCCTGTGCAATTTTCTATGCTTCCACCGTTCATTGTGAATGTGGCTCCATCCCCTATATATATCGCTCCGCCATTGTTTGCACTAGAACCACTTATGCTTCCACCAGCCATAGTTAGCGTGGCGTTATTATCTAGAACTATTGAACCGCCATTCTCTGCTTCGGCACTTGCCTTTGCAAACTGCTCTCTGCCAGCAGAAAATATTAGCCCCACAAGCATTCCAAGCATAACCACAGCAAGCATTATTATCTTTTTAATCCCTTTCATATTTTTTCTTCCTTGGCTCACAGCTTTTCCCCTTTTTTCTTGGCTTTTCTAGCCAATTTTCTTTAACTAACCATCCGCTTTGTTGCCTACAATTTCTCATTCAAAAATATGATACCCCCCTCCCCCAGATTTTTGTCAACTAAAAAAGAGCATCTTTTTAGATGCCCTTAAATATTTTATGTTCTACCTAATTTACCAATCTTTTAAATAGGGTTCAAGAGAAACAATTTTTTCCCCAGCTCTATAATAAAACTGCTTAACAACAAGTTTTAAACACGCCGACAACCCCTCTCTTGAAGAAAACTTTAGCCCCGACATTTTATCAATGCTTGTTTTTGCAATATTTTTTAAAATGCCCCACTCTGCCTGGCTTAAGTCTACATGCGTTAGCTTATTTTTGTCTTTATCGCAAACCACGCCAGTTCCCTCGTAAATAAGCCCTACCTTGCTTTCGTTTGCTACACTTTTACCACAAACCGCGCAAGTTAAAATATCAAAACCAAAACCAGATACCCTTAAAATTTCCATGATATATTTTATAGCAACCGCCGTTGGGTCGGCGTTTTCATAGGTTAGAATTTTTAAACTATTTATAAGAAGTTTGAAAAGCCCTAAATTTTCTTCTCCTGCTAGTGCAAACTTACTGGTTATTTCAAGCAAGCTACTACCAAGCACATAGGCATCTAGATTATAGGCAAGTTCAAAAAAAGAGTCATAAACAGAGCATTCTAAAACGGTGTAGTATCCATTTTTTTCGGCAAGCATAAACTCCCCAAAACAAAAAGGCTGGCTAGCCAGCGCATTCTTTGCTTTTGGCTTTTCCACCCCACGAATAACAGCAGAAAAACGCCCGATTTCGGGCGAAAATATATCCAGCAGCTTTGCGGCGTCTATCGTATGTTTTGAAGATTTTAGCACAATCCCCGTTGTTTTTACCACATTTGGCATAATTTAAGCCTCTTTTGTTTATTGATTGCTATTTTTCGTTTCCTTCATCCCTGCCCATTATTTCTTTCTGCAGTTTAAGCCTTTCTTGTAAAACTTCTCTTTGCCCTGCAATTGTGCCATAAACAAAAATGTTACCAGGCTTAGTTCCGCTTTCTTTATCGCCATACAAAAATATACCAAAAGAAGTATTTAAACCTTCTTTCAATTTTTTTATCGCATTGTTATTTTCTCTTTCTGTGATATTGGTCATTTCTAAGCCCTCCTTTATTTATAGATTATGTTCAGATTTTTAAAAGTTATAACAACATTTTCAAACTTTAACAACTCATGTTTTTTATCTTGGTTTCATTCTCTATGTTAATTAGGTACTATGTCACGCATAGGTATTATGCCTGGCATAGCACTTTCTAACTCCCATTTTTTCTAGAGTTTAGAGGTTTTGTTTACAGAGTTTTTATATCGTAGCCAAGCTCAGAGAGCATGTTTTTATCTTTCTTCCAGCCAGGCTTTACTTTAACAAAAAGTTCTAGCATAACAGAAGCAGCAGTTAGCTTTTCTATTTCGCCTCTTGCACTAGCCCCTATTTTTTTAAGCATGCTTCCTTTAGCCCCAATTATAATTTGCTTGTGCCTATCACTCTCGCAAATTATATCTGCCGATATTTTAACAAGGTTTTTTGTTTCTTTATAAGCGTTTATTTCAACAGCTATGCCATGAGGTATCTCTTCTTGCAAAAACAGTAGTGCTTTTTCCCTAACAATCTCTCCTGCCATAAATCGCAAATTTTTATCAGTATACTGGTCTACAGGATAGTAGGCTGGCCCCTCTGGCAAAACATCTAAAAGAGCATTTTTTAAAATATCTAAATTCCTCTTTCTAAGTGCACTAAGCGTTATAAACTGCTTAACAAATGTATACTCATTTAATTTTGCCAAAACTGGATAAAGTTTTTCATACGAGCTTATATCAATTTTATTTATTACCACAAACACAGGAACTTCACTTTTCGCCTGCTTTTCAATAAGCTTATAATCGGTTACATTTATCTTACCAGCATCAAGCAAAACAACAATTGCGTCAACGCTGTCTAGCGCAACTTCAGTAGACTTTATTATATACTTAGAAAGTTCGCTTTTACCACTGTGAAGCCCAGGCGTGTCTACAAATATCATTTGATAATCTTTATCATTTAAAATTCCAAGAATTTTATTCCTAGTTGTTTGAGGTTTTGGGCTAGTTATTGCAACTTTTTCGCCAACCAAGGCATTGATAAGAGTGCTCTTACCAACATTTGGCTTTCCAATAACTGCAATAAACCCAGATTTAAACATGCCCTTTCTCCTTTCTATATATATTATATCTGTCTCTTATACACATCTCCGAGCCCACGAGACTCGACGTCAT
>USTP01000014.1 GCA_900557695.1 uncultured Thermoanaerobacterales bacterium
CCCCTCAGTCTAGCAAGCTAGCCAGCTCCCCTGGCTAGGGGAGCAAAAGCCTGCGACTTTATAGTATCAAACAAAGAACTAAGTTTTAGTAGAAGCAAAAGTTTGTAGTTTTATAATTTAAATAAATCAAAAAAGCTTGATTTAAGTTTTAAACCTAAGCTATGATTATTACATGAGAATTTACAATAAAAACTTAATAAATAATTCTAAAGCATTACGCAAAAACATGACGCCATGGGAAGTAAAACTATGGCTAAATTTTTTGCGAACTTATGAATATAAATTTAGACGGCAACAAGTTATAGATAATTTTATTGTAGATTTTTATTGTCCTAAAGTAAAGCTGGTAATAGAACTTGATGGTGGTGGACATTATGAACAAAACATGGTTGTTAAAGACCAAGAAAGAGATAAACATTTAACAGAAATGGGATATAAAGTTTTAAGAGTGCCAAACAATGAAATAGACTCTAATTTTTATGGTGTGTGTTCATATATAGATATGGTTGTAAAAGAGTTGATAAAACAAAACCAAATGTAGATAACATGGTTTTTGCTCTCCTTGTAAGGTGTGCTGCCTAGGAGTGGTTGAAAGGTGGTAAAGTAGTTAAGCTTTCTCAAACAAAGCTTTAAGCTTTTGCTCTCCTTGCGAGGAGAGCTGTCACGATAGTGACTGAGAGGTAGTAAAACTAAAGGGTAAAACTTAGACAGAGCGGATAAACAACCCCTCAGTCTAGCAAGCTAGCCAGCTCCCCTGGCTAGGGGAGCAAAAGCCTGCGACTTTATAAGACTAATTCAAAGGACAAAGCCCTTAGCCAAGGGAGCAAAAGCCTGCGACTTTATAAGGTTTATTCAAAGAAACCAAGCTTTAGCTAGTCAAAACAACACACCTTAACTTAGCTAGGGAGGCAATAAGTGTGAAAAAAACAAAACCGAGGTTTTTAAACCTCGGTTTACAGCGAGCGCAAGATTTCGCTATACTCGGTTGGATTATCAAGCAGTTTGGCAGCACCATATATGTCTGTTTTTGCGTTCTCACTAATGTGAATTGCTAGTTTCAATTTATCTTTCAAAAACTTGGTTAGCCCACTAATTTGAGAGTGGCTACCAAAAACATAGATGCCTTCACGCGAAATGTCGTTAATAATATCGGGTGGGCAAGAAGATATAACGCTTGAAATGGCTTCTGCAATTTTTGAATAGTAGTGCTCAATAATAGGATATATGTCTTCAGAAGAAACTACAACGGTTTCAGATTCTTTAGTGGCTGCGTTAACGCCCTGAACTTCCACTGTTGCAATATTGTTCTCAAGCAGGCTACCAACTTCTAGCTTAACTTTTTCGCTTGTTCCTTCGCCAATAAACAAGTTATATTTTTCTAGAATATAGCTTTCTATGGCAGAGTTTATATTTGTTCCGCCAACCGAGATGTTTACCCCAGTTATAATACTGCTTTCTGCCATTGCGGCAATGTTTGTGCATCCACCGCCAATATTAACAAGAAGCTTGCCAGTTGTGGTGTTTATGGGGATACTATCGCCAATAGCCGAGCAAATAATTGCAGGAATAAGCGTTACATCGGCTATTCCAGCGTTATAGCACACTTTCTCGAAGGTTTTCTTTTCTGCAATAGAAATGCCCAGCGGAACGCATAAAATTGCCTTAATATTAGGCTTGAAAAATCTGCGTGGGAATATACGCTTTAAAAACCCTTTAAGCATTTCGGTTGCCATGTCTGAATCGGTTATAATTCCCGCGTTTATAGGGGAAATAACAGAGATTGCACCATTTGTGCGCCCTTGCATACGCTTAGCGTCTTTCCCAATGGCTTTAATTTCTCTAGACTTTAAATGCCCAACCGAGGCTATTAGGCTTGGCTCTTTTAAAACCATGCCTTCGCCTTGCTTATAGATAGTGGTTACTGTGGAACCTAGCTTTAGTGCTATAAGTTGTTTGCTCACTTTGTTTAACTCCTTAATTAGTAGTATAAGCGAGTTTTACTAATCAAGTCAAATGTTTTTAAAAAACCTAAAAATTAACAATCTTTAAAAAACAACAAAACTATATGTTTTGTTATATTTTTTTTCATAATTTTGCTAATAAAAAATAACTGGCTTAATACATAATTAAACAAAAGGGGTAAAGCCATGGGAAGAAAGATTTCTATAGTTTCTGGTAAAGGCGGAGTTGGTAAAACAACTATTGCTTGCGGACTGGCTTTAGCGCTTGCTAAAAACGGAAGCAGTGTTTGCCTTGTAGACCTTGATGTTGGGTTAAACAATTTAGATGTTTTATTAAACATGGAAAACAAGGTGGTTTACGATATTGGCGATTGTCTGCAAGGCAAGTGCAGGCTTAAGCAGGCGCTGCTTTTAGACCCACTGAATGAAAATCTTTATTTATTGCCGTCTATGCGAATGCCTGCCGAGGCGATGGATGATAGAGCGGTTAAACAAATTGTAGATAAGCTTGCCAGCGTTTTTGACTATGTTTTGATAGACGCTCCAGCAGGAGCAGGGGAAATCTTTGACCTATCAACAAATGTGGCGAGCGAAGCAATAGTGGTTGTAACGCCCCACACAGCCTCAATTCGTGATGCTGATAAAGTTATTGGTATATTAAAAGGTAAAGCTATTTCTAGCGTTAGTATAGTTGTTAACAGGATAAGGGGAGATTTGGTTGCAAGAAAAGAGATGCTTTCCCACACGCAAATAGCTAGGCTTTTAAAAGCTAATCTTCTTGGCGTTGTTCCTGAAAGCGATGAAATAAATATTTATTCTAGTTTTAAGTTTGAAAAGATAGCTAAAAGTAGCTCAATTTTGGCTTTCACTATCTTAGCGCACAATCTAAAAAGCGATAAAAAAGTTATTTTCGACTATGAAAGCAAATATAAAGGGTTGCTTGGCATAATCCGCCGAAATTTAAAAAGGAGTATGTAGATGAAAGGAATTTCAAATGATGTTTATCAAAAGGTGCAAGAAGTGCTTTTCACCGACAAAATTAAGGCTCCTAGCAAGATTTCTAAGGTTTTGTCGAGCGAGCTTTATTATGTGCTTGAAAAGTATTTTGAAATAGCTAGCGGAAGCTTTAATTCAAAAATTTTCACGCAAAAGGATGGGGAAATTAGCATTAGCTTTTCTTTTCGAGCAAAAAGGGTGTTAATTAAAAGGGGAGCGTGCGTTTTGGAATAAGCATGCGGGAAAATGCATAAGTTTTTATAAAAGGTGTAAAAGCTTATGAGAGTTTATGAAAGTGTTAAAGAGAATAAAGCAAAAAGCGCTAAAGCAGAGTCTGCTTTAGTTTTTTCGCAAAAGAAACTAAGAGTGTGGGGGCTACTTCTTATAACAATACTAAGCTTTGGGGTTATGGGGCTTTCACTTTCAGACCTCAATTTATCTAAAGAGGTTAGGGCAATAACTTCTAGTTGGTCGCCAAATGTAACTGATCTTGGCAAGCTTAAATTTGTGATAAACCAAAACGAAACAGAGAGTGAAGTTTTAGCACAGCTCTACTCGCTTTCTATGCCTTTTGAAAACAATTATGTAACCGAAGTGGAAACGGGGGTGTTTATGGTGGATGGGCTTGGAGGCTTATTAGTTAAATCTTGCATGGCAGGAACTGTTACTAAAGTAGAACAAAATGGGGAATTTAAAAGACTAACAATTTCACACGGAAAAGGTCTAGTGTCGGTTTATGACTATATAGACAATGTTGGTGTTAAAGAGGGGGACAGGGTTGAAAAAAACACTCCTCTTGGCGTTTGTTATATGTCGAAAGTGCTTTTTAAAATGATGTTTAAAAACAAAGTTTTAGCAGGGTTAACTGTTAAAGACGGGGAATTAACATTTATGTAATAAAACAAGGTGTGTTGTCAGACATAGCACTTTGAATGCTAGAAAAAATGGGAAGTGTGCAGGCTAGAGTAATGTCACGCATAGTACCTGAGTTTTTGTGCTTTGAGGTAGAATATGAAAAAAATAAAGCTAAACAATTATTTTTCTATCCATTACTCTTTCCTTATTTTACTTCTTGCTAGCATTATTTTTAATTATGCCTACTTGCTTATTTTATATTTTATTTGTTTAGTGTTACACGAGCTAGCCCACGCATTTGTTGCAAAAAGGCTGGGGTATAGAATTGGGAAAATAAAACTAATGGCATCTGGGGCACTACTTGAGGCAGAGAGCGATGAATTTTCTTTTTCAGATGAAATACTAATTGCTATAAGTGGACCTTTGTTTAACTTACTTTTCTGTTTAGTTATAGTTGTTTTTTGGTGGCTTGTTCCTGAAAGCTTTAACTTTACGCAAGACCTGTGCGTTATAAATCTTGCTATTTTTGCCTTTAATATTTTGCCAATATTTCCGCTTGATGGGGGAAGGATTTTGCTTGCCGTTTTAAGCAAAAAACTTGAAAGGAAATATGCAACAAAAATAACTAAGCTAATTGCAATAATAATTTCACTGCTTATGTTTTTTGTTTTTGTTGTTAGCCTATTTTCTATGCCCAATTTTAATCTAGCAATAATGTCGGTTACTTTGTTTTCGCAGGCAATTGCAGAAGACAAGCAGGCGGTTTACAGGCGTGCATATTTTTCTAAAAGAAAGGCAGAAAGAACTAAAAAGAACGGAGTGGAAGTTAGGCTTTTATATGTAAATAAAAACATGCCCATTTTAAAACTATATCGCATGCTTGATGCTAGGCACTACACGATATTTGTTTTGGTGGACGATAATATGAAACAAACTAAACTTCTAAAGGAAGATGAGGTTATTAAAAGCCTAACAAATCAAGGTGGCGTCTAAAAAATTGACTATTGACTTAAAGTGCCCCATGTGCTAAAATTTTCTTGCTATGGATAAAACCCTTCTTCGTATTTTAAAACGCGTTAACCGACCCGCTACCTACACTGGCGAGGAAGTTTTCATGCCTATTATAAATGAGTCTACTAGAGTTCGGTTTTGCTTGTGTTATCCAGATAAGTATGAAAATGCTATGGCAGACATGAAGCCCAAAATTCTTTACCATATGTTAAACGACAGAAAGGGGTATATGTGTGAAAGATGTTTTGCCCCTCAAAAGGATATGGGCTTAGAGCTAAAAAAGGAAAATTATCCGTTGTTTTCATTAGAAACAAAAACTCCGCTTAAAAACTTTGATGTTTTGGCGTTTTACTTTCCAAGTGAGCTTACCTATACAAACTTTCTTTACATGCTCGACCTTTCAAACATTTCGCTTTTAAAGAAAGACCGTGACAAAGCTTCGCCACTTGTTTATGGCTACGGTAAATGTATGTATAATGTTGAGCCGCTTGCTCCATTTCTAGATTTCGCTATTATTGGGGATGAAGAAGATGTTACATTTAAAGTGATAGAGGCTATAAACAAGGCAAGGCTTAACAAATTATCTAAAGAGCAAACCTTGAAACTTATGGCGGAGATAGAGGGAGTTTATGTTCCGTCTTTAATAACCCCAGAATTTGACAAAGCGGGGAACCTTACGGCATTAAATGGTAATGCGGTTAAAAGGCAGATTGTTCGCGACCTAGATCGTGCCTACTATCCCACAAAGTTACTTATTTTAAACGAGAAAGACAAAAATGAAGTCGCCGTTATAGAGCCAAGCCGTGGTTGCACCAGGGGGTGTAGGTTTTGCGTAGAGGGCTACACAAGCCGCCCTGTTCGTGAAAGAAGAGTGCAAACGCTTATGTCGCACGCCTCGGCTCAGATAAACAACAGTGGGCTTAGTGAAATTTATCTAGATTCGCCCAGAATTCGAGATTATTCGGCGCTTGCTTCGCTTTTAAAAACGCTAGACCCATTTTGCAAAGCAAAAAATGTGAAAATTCTGTCAAGAGAGCTATCTGCTAACGAAAACAAAGAGTATAAAAGTGTTGCAAGGCCGCAGATTTTAAAGTTAGACCTAGAGGCAGGAACTGAAAGGTTAAGAGATATTATAAACCGCACCGAAAGCGATGAAAATATTGAAAAGCAAATGGTTAATGCCTTTAGTAGTGGGGTAACTAAGCTTGAATTTAACTTTATGATAGGCTTGCCCTTTGAAAACGCAAACGACCTTATGGGAATTGTTAACCTAATAGCAAAGGCAAAACTTTTATATAAGCAGTTTAAGATTTCTACTAAGCCTTTAAATATTTTTGTTCATGTAGATATTTTTGTTCCAAAGCCATTCACGCCTTTTCAGTGGTGCAGGTTTGTTGGGGCTAGCGAGGCTGAAAAAAGAATGAAATATTTGGAGATAGCTTTTAAAAAGCTTGGCGTTAAGAGCTACCAAGCCAGCCCTAAGATGGCGGAAGTTGAGGCTTTGCTCTCTCGTGGGGATAGGAAAGCAAGCGCAGTGCTACTTGTTGCTTATAAAAAAGGGGCTGTTTTTGATAACGATAAAAACTTGTTCGACTATAACAAGTATTTGGCTGCCTACTATTTAAATTCCTTTGATAAAGAAAAAGTACTATCTAAAAAAGACTATAAAGATGTTTTACCTTGGGATAAGATAGACATAGGGATAACAAAGCAGTTTTTCATAAGCGAGTTTGAAAATGCGAAAATTGCCAAGCCCACTAAAGACTGCAGGGTAAGTTGCAATGGTTGCGGGTTAGCTAGTAAAGGGGTGTGCAAATATGGTTGTAGTTAAGTATAAAAAAACAGGCGTGGGCATGTTTTTCTCGCAAATTAACATGATAAGAATTTTAAAACGACTACTTTTAGTTGCAGGCATTACGCTTGAAAAAGAAAATATGCAGCAAGGTGATGTGTATTTTAGTAGCCCTACAAGGGTTGGCGTAGAAAGCCTTTGCGAGTATATGGTTATTGAAACAAAGGAAAACGCAAAAACTGTTTGCTTTAGGCTTGAAAACATTTTACCCTCATGGTTAGAAATCGTTAAGGGGGCAGATGTGGTAAGAAAAATTAACATTGCAAGTTTAAACGCTTATGCCAAATACCAAATAAGCTTTGACGAATATAAAAGTTGTAAGCCAAAAATTGAAGAGTTTTTAAATAAAGATGAAATAACTGTTAGCTATATGCTGCATGGGGAAACTAAAACCCTAAACGCTAAAAAGGGCATCTACTTATATAAACTTGATGAAAACTCGCTTGAGATTGTTGCAAAAGTTGAGGGAAACAGTATTAGAATTGATGAGTTTGCTAAGGCTTTGTTAAAATATTTGGGTAAGAGCAAAAATGATTTTAAAGTTCTTAAAACCAACCTATACACGCTAGATAAAACGGGGAATCTTGTTGATATAGATGATGTTGTTGAAATACTAAATTTAAGTAAAGGAGAAATTAAATAATGGCAAATATGATGTATGATATTGAGCATCCAGAAAAAATTGGAGATTGTTCGCGATTTCGACAAAAATGATATTGCGCTAGCTAGATATAAGGGAAAGGAACAATTATTTTTTATAAACAGGTGGAATTTAAGGGTTAGTGACACCTTTTTAACAGTTAGCGAGTTTGACGGGCAGTATTACGCTGTTAAGGAAAATGACGAGGAGGTTTCTTGCGCCTACTATGAATTTAACGGCACAACTGTAAAAAAAGCTAGCAGAAATTATAGTAACTGTTTGCCTTTTAACAACGAGGTTGATTATGGTCTTGTTTGGGAAGGCTACCAAAGAGCGGAAAACTATAATGGCGAGCTTGTTTATCCTTGCTACTTTGTTGATAGAGATTTTTCAAGAGTTTCTCCGCACTATCAATATGCCTCTAGTTTTGATAACGTTTGCGGAGTTGCAAGGGTTGAGCCCCTTGATAGAAATGTGACTTTCTTTGTTAATGATGAGTTTGTTCAAGTTTCTCCAGATTTTATAATGGCTTTTGGGCTAGATGAAAGTGGCGTTGTGGTTGGTAGTGAGAAAGAAGGATGCTTTGCATACTACCGCTACAATGGTAAAGAGTTTAAAAAAGTGAGTAAAAACTTTGCGCTGGCTCGTGGCTTTTCAAATGGAAATTTTACTACAGTTAAAGATATTGAAACAAATAAATATTATATTATAAACAGGGCGTTTAACAAGATTAGTGAAGATTATGATTTTGCTTCTCAGTTTAGTGGAAACCCTTTGGTTGCAACAATTAAGCAAGGGAAAAACTTGTATTATCTTTCTGGAATCTCGCTGTCGAAAATAGAAGATAAAAAGTTTTATAAACGCTTGTTTAAAGAAATGGAAGAAAATGGGTGTGATGCAAAACTTTCAACAATTGTGCCTTTAATAAAACAGCAACTTTCAAGTGTGGAAGATAAAAGAAGAGTTCTTAAAGATGTTAAAACTGCAGTGAAAGACTATTTGGCAGACCAGCTAGTTATGCTTATTGATTTTGAAGGTGCTAATGAAGTTGATAGATACCTTGCAGACAAACTAAAAGTTGTAGATAAAGCTGTAAAGGGAATAGTGCAAATAAGCGATGAGCCAGGCGCCAACTAATAAAGCTTTTTAAAAGAAAAAGTTGTTGACAAAATGGGCGCGCTGGTGTAGAATAACAATCGTGCCACATGCGAAAGGTTTTAAGAGGCTTTTGCCCACCTTGTTGCAGTGAGACTGGAGAGAGGAGGAAAAGATAAATGTACGCAATTGTAAGCACTGGCGGAAAGCAATATAAAGTGGAAGCTGGCAAGTTTTTTAAAACAGAAAAAGTTAATGCAAATGTTGGCGACACTATTGAACTTGATTGCTTGCTAGTTTGTGATGACAAGGGTGTTATCAAAACAGGAACACCATTTGTTAAGGGCGTTAAGGCTAAGGCTGAGGTTCTTGAGCATGGGAAAGACAGCAAGATTGTAGTTTTTAAATACAAGGCTAAGAAAAATGAACGCAAACGCCAAGGTCATCGCCAACCATATTCTAAGTTAAAAATTGTTTCAATAGGTTAAAAATATGACTATTGTTAAAATAACTAGAAAACATGGAGAAATTCGTGAGGTAGAGTGTGATGGTCACACTAGCTACGGCGAGAAAGGGGAAGACATTGTGTGTGCAGCGCTTTCAAGCGTTGTCCAAACTGCAGTTTTGGGGCTTATGAGCGTTGTTGGCATTGATGTTAACCTAAAGCGCGATGATGAGCGTGGATACTTAAAGTTCTTCGTGCCAGATAACTTAAATGAAACCGACAGGATAAAGTGTAATGCAATACTTGATACTATGCTTGTTGGAATAAGTGATTTGTATGAAGGCTTTTCAGATTTTATTGAATTGGAGGTTAAAGGCTAATGTTTATTCATATTCAGTTGTTTGCCCATAAAAAAGGTGGCGGTTCTTCTAAGAACGGTAGAGATAGTAATGCTCAACGCCTTGGTGTTAAGAAATATGCAGGCGAAAAAGTTTTAGCTGGCAACATAATTGTTCGTCAAAGAGGAACTAAAGTTCATCCAGGAACAAATGTTGGCATTGGGGATGATGATACTCTTTATGCTAAAATAGATGGTGTTGTTAAGTTTGAACGCTATGGGAAAGACAAGAAGAAAGTTTCTGTTTACGAAGCTTAAAACATAGAAAAATAAAAATCCACGGGTAAAGCCCGTGGATTTTTATTTTAATAGTCTTGGCTTCTGCGGTCTATTTTCCTTCTTAGTTTATGCTTATAAAAAATTCCGTATTTGTTTCTAGCTTCCTCTTCTGCCTTTTCATATCTATATCTATTTCTTTTTAGAGTGGTGTAGAAGTCTGGCTCGTTTCTATATTTGTATTCTAGCTTTTCAAGCATTCTAATGGTGTATTTTTGAGCGTCTCTTTCAACTTCCTGATTGTTATACATTAAACTGTCTTCACTTGCAGAAATGTAGCCCTGAAAGTTCTTTTTCCAACGCTTTGCTCTAAAGTTCCACCAATGCAGATTTTCCCTTGTTGCATAAACATATTGCGTGGCATGCCTACCTTCATGTATAATTGTTTCAAGAGCATGAAAGCGGTAGGCAGGGTTTAGAATTAAGTTCTCGTGAATATATAGCTTTTTAATTCCATTAACAACACTAAACATTCCTAAACAGTTCCAGTCGGACCTTTCGTGAACAACAACATCTATTGGTTCGCGGTGGTTTTTCTTTGCAAGCTTGTTTTCAAGAGCTTGCAAAATTTTTAAGCGTTTAACAGAAGAATACTTGCTCCATTTTCTTAATTTAAATTTACTATATATAAAAAGCATATTATTTTCCTCTATTAAAGTTTACAATATTTTGTGCTTGTTGTCTATAATTTAAACGCGCCCGCTTGTGTTTTGAAGTAAAAAGTTGTATTATAAAGCCATGAAATATGAAATTCAAGGCAATAAAATAATATTTGATAAAACTGATGACTTTGATGCAAAAGCCATTTTAGAGTGTGGGCAAATGTTTAGATATTTTGCTGTTAAAAATGGCTACAAGGTTATAACAGGGAAGAACATTGCTTTGATAGAAGAAATAGATGGGAAAGTGGTTATAACTGCTTCTAGCCCCAGCGTTTTTGTTAAATTTTTCGACCTTGATGAAGACTATGGCTTAATCAAGCAAAATTTAAAAAAATATGATATTTTAAATAAAGCCATTGAATTTGGTAAGGGCATAAGAATTGCAAGGGGGCAGTGCGAAGAGATTATTTTTCAATTCATAATTTCGCAAAACAATAATATTAAAAGAATACAAAAGATTGTTGAAAAAATGTGCGAACTGGGCGAGTCTATTGATAATGAATATAGGGCATTTCCATCTGCCAAAGTGCTAGCAGAACAGCCAAGTGAATATTTTAAAAGTTTGGGAGCGGGTTATAGAGATAAATATTTAGAAGAGGCTTCAAAACTACTTGCAAAAACAAATTTAGAAGAAATAAAAAAATTGCCTGATGATAAGTTATACAAATGGCTACTGTCAATTAAAGGGGTTGGGCCAAAGGTTGCATCATGCATCATGCTTTTTGGCTTTCATAGAACTGGAAGTTTCCCTGTAGACACATGGATTGAAAAAGTGTATAGAGAATATTTCTATGATGGAGAAAAAACAAGACTCCAAATTTCCCAGTATTTACAGGCAAAATTTGGTGTTATGTCTGGCATAGTACAACAATATCTATTCTATTATTTCCGTTCAAGCAAGGAAAAGTAGTGGGGCTGGAGGCGCGAGCGCCTCTTGTTTTTTTGCTGTTTTTTGTTGAAAAGGGGTATTGAAAACAAAAGGGTTGTATGGTATAATATTTTTAAGTTAAGGGGTGAAAAATGATTGATGCTTTTGTAACTCTGTTTACTGGTGCAGATTTTATATTCTATATCTTGTTTGTGCTGGCAATAGTGCTTTTAGTGGTTGAGGCCATTTTGCCAAGTTTTGGCATTGTGGGGCTATGTGGCATACTTTCCGCGTTTGGGGCTATTGTTGAAAGATGCGTTGCTGGAGATAACTCAACAACACAAATAGTTTCATATATTTTGTATGTTTGCTTATTTATGCTTGTTGCGGTTCTAATAGTTAAGGGAGTTCAAAAGCTTGTAAGTTTTAGAAAAAACAAGAAAAAGTTTGCTATTGTGGATGGCGTTAAAGTTCCGCTAACAAGCGAGGGGAATTTAGACTATTCCTTCTTGCTTGGCAAGGAAGGTGTTGTGGTTAGCGACCTTAAGCCTGCTGGGAAAGCTAAAATAGATGAGCAGGTTTACAATGTTACCACAACTAAAGAGTATATCTACGCGGGAACTATTGTTAAGGTAGATAAAGTTATGAATCAAAAAGTTGTGGTTAAGCGTAAGGGCTAACAAAAGGGGGCTGTTTATGGGAAATATTGTTAATATTGTACCTAATTTGCTTGGTAAAATAAGCGTGGGGTGGATAGTAGGGCTATCAATTGGTGGAGCAGTTATTTTGGCTGCTATTATAACTTTTTTATGTATGGTCCCGCTAAGGCTATGGTTTAGAGCTGTTGTTTCGGGGGCTCATGTGTCTATGAGTAAGCTTATTGGTATGAAAATGCGTAAAGTTGATGTTAGTAAAATAGTTTTAACCTATATCACGGCTAAAAAGGCGGGCTTAACAATAACCCTAGATGAGCTTGAAACGCATTATATGGCAAATGGTGATATTGAAAGAGTTGTTAAAGCACTAATCTCGGCGCACTCTGCTAATATGGACTTATCGGTTCAAACCGCAAAAGCTATAGACCTTGCTGGAAGAGATGTTTATCAGGCGGTTAGAACATCGGTTGTGCCTAAAATTATTGAAACGCCAGTTGTTTCTGCCGTGGCAAAAGATGGTATTGAACTTAAAGTTAAAGCTAAAGTAACAGTTATTTCAAACATGCATATGCAAATATTTGGTGCTGGGGAAGAAACAATTATTGCGCGCGTGGGCGAAGGCGTTGTAACAACGGTTGGTTCTGCTGCGAGCCATAAAATAGTACTAGAGAACCCAGACCTTATTTCTAGCACGGTTTTGAATAAGGGGCTCGACACAGGAACTGCCTATGAGATTGTTTCAATAGACATTGCAGATATTGATGTTGGTAGAAATATTGGCGCAGAACTTGAAATTGCGAACGCCGAGGCAGATAAGAGAATTGCCCAAGCTAAAGCCGAGGAAAGAAGAAGCATGGCAATTGCAACAGAGAATGAAATGAAAGCCAAGGTTCAAGAGATGCGTGCCATGGTAGTTCAGGCAGAGGCTGAAGTTCCAAGGGCGCTTGCAAAAGCTTTAAACAGCGGCAAGATGGGCGTTATGGACTATTATAATATGAAAAATGTTCAAGCAGACACTGCTATGCGTAAAGCCTTAAGCGGAGAAACAGAGAATAGTGGTGGCGATAGTAGTGGTTCATCTTTTGCAGGGCAAACGGTTAGGTCGAGACCAAAATTATAAAAATAGGAGGCAAAAATGGGAACGCTTGAAATAGTGATAATAGTTTTTGTTGGCTTAATTGCTATTTTTGGGCTGTATTCCATTTTTTTCTCTAAGAAAGTTAAGGCAATAAAGAACAAGCGAAAAGAACAAAAAGAGCAAAAGAAAGCTGAAAAACTTAAAAAGAAACAAGATAAAAAGCAAAGCAAAAAGGGTGCAAGCGAAGCCGCTGATAAAGAAAGAAAAATCGAGCCAGTGGTAGTAAGCAAAAAAAAGCAAGAGGCTGAAAAACAAGAACCTCCATCTCCAGCCCCAGTTCCAGCTCAGCCAGAACCAGAGCTAGAGAAGAAAAAACCAGAGCCTTTTAGAATAATACGCAAGACCTCTCAAGTTAAGATAAATAAAAAAGCTTTAAAAAATGGTAGTAGAAATCCAAGCATCACAAAGGTTTTTGAGAATGGTAAAAGGATAGACGCGGTAGAACCGCAGGAAGTTAAGCCAGTTTCAGAGAAAGTGGAAACACAGGAAACGCAAGAACCACCTGTTTATGAAATAATTCGAGAAGATGTGGGAGATTTTGGTTTTAGAGAGCCTAAATATTTAGAGGAAAGCACTGAGGGTGGGTTTAGAATTGTTCCACCAAAGGGCTTGCCAAACCGTGCCCCTATTATTGGTGACAGAACCAATTTTACTTCAAGGCTTACAGTTTCTAGCGATAATAATTTATCTGGGGTTTCGGGGCCTGGTATAAATAAGGCGATAGAGAGTGTGAATAAGCAAACAGAAAAGATAGAGAAAAAAACAGTAGACCTTGTGGAAGAGGTTAGACGAAAGCTTTTAGGGGAGCGAGATAGGTTAAAAGGCGAACCTAGCTTTAATGGGCAAAGCTATGAAGAGTTTATGGTAGATAACAGTAAAAATGCAACAAGCAAATTTAAAAACATAGATGCTGAAACGCTAATAATAGCCGATGCTATAAGCAACCCTAAATATAAGAAATAGTAAAAGAGAAAAGAGCCAGAAGACTCTTTTATTTTTTAATTGTTAAATATGTTTCAATATAGCAGTCTATTCTATACCTTGAACCCTCTTGAAAAGTGGTAAATGTTATATTTCTTTCCTCGGCGTTAGGTGGAAGAAGGCTCCTTGTTTTTTCAGTTAGGTTAAGCTTTATGTTTTCTTCCATGCTGGCATAAGGCACTGTGGTTTCAACGGCTTTTAGTTCGTAGTAGGTTGTGGTGCTTAACTTTACTGGCAAAAACAAATTTAAAAATGCATATCTTTTGTGAGTTTCGCTTTCATATAAAGAAAAGGGTATGGTTTTTGTTGAGTTTGTACTTTTGTTAAATATTTCAAGGTTGTTTACAGTGAGGGTATTTCCTGTTCGATTATAAGATATTTGGTTTTCGTTATATATAGTAGATTCATGATAAAAACTCCTTAACACAATAGTTGCCGAAACAGGGGCGTTGCTACTAGAGCTAACAAGCGTTTGACCCTTTAAAACAATGTCGCCAAGAGCAACATTGCTCGTTCCGCTTGTTACATCTATAGAAACCACAATGCCGTTTTCTTCGGCGGTTAAAACATAGTCGCTCTCAATTGTTTGCAGTTTAGCTTCAAGTATGTCTACATACACATGCACGCCCTTCACAGTGATATTAACGCCAGAAACTTGTTTGAAAGATTGCATTAGGCTTCTTTCAAGTTCTCTATTAGAGGGTAAAGATGAGATGGGGGCCTGTTTGTAAATTCCGTTTGCTTTCAAACACTCTTTTAGTTTTTCAAGATTTTCCCCTTGAAAAATACACTCTTCTCCATTAGAGCAGGTGTGATTATCTATTACAATATGTATAGCAAGAACTCTGCTACTTAGATTTAATACTGAAAATAGGCAAATTAAGCACCCAATAATAAGCCCAAGGCTGTTTAAAAATTGGCGAAAGAGGTTGTCTAAACCAAATCTGCGTTCTATTTTAATTTTAAATGCCTTTGAAAGGGGCGAACTTTTAAAAATTTTAAAACTAGATCTATCTATGTGGCAGCGAAGATTTTTGTTGTCGATTCGCTCTAGATTTGAAACATTTAACTTCTCGCGTTCAAAAAAAGCTAGCACATGGTGCAAGTTGAGCCCAGTTATTAAAATTTGGTATTTGCTTTTAAAGTTGTTCACAAATTTTCACCCTATTTATACAAAATTAACGCTAGAAATTGTGCCTAAAATGCTTATCTCTCTGTGGGCTATCTCTTTAATTTTTAGATTGTTGCCAAAAATTGTAAGAGTTTTGCCCTCTTCGCAAATAAGCGATATTTTTTCGTTAGATAGCTCGCAAATTTTTCTATAGCCCTCAATAACCACGCCAGAGGAGAAAGAAATATAGCAAGAGGTGTTGGTTTTTGTTTTTTCGTCTATTCCTAAAGCTGTAGCTGTTTCATCTAAAAAGCCCACGGCAAAATATGCTCCTTTTTTGTTTTAATCAATTGTATGCTTAATGCTTTTATAAAATGAAAATAATTGTTCTTGACAAAATTTTATTTAAATGACAAAATTAGAATACATAAAGGAGAACGCGATGAAAATTCACTTCACTGGAAAACCAATTTCAATGCATTTAAAAAGGCAAATAAAAAAGGCCTCTAGCCTAAGTTTAGAGCATTTAAATCAGCCGTCTTCAAAAATAGAAATGGCAATAACCTTTCTTAGTGAGAGGGAAATGCAAGAACTTAATAACAGAACAAGGGGGATAAATAAAGTTACCGATGTTCTAAGTTTTCCTTCTTTTTCTTTAAAGCCTTATGAAATTATTGATGAAAACAATAGTGAAAACTATTTGCAAGGTAAAATTTTCCTTGGCGACATGGCAATATGCTTAATGCAGGCGCAAAGCCAGGCGCAAGAGTATGGGCAAAAGTTTGAGGACGAGATTGTTAAGCTTGTTGTTCATAGCACTCTTCATATGATGGGGTTTGACCACATTAGTGATGACGACTATAAGGTTATGAATAGTGAAGAAGAGAAAATTGCAAGCAAATTTTATACCTGTCTCTTATACACATCTGACGCTGCCACGATCTTACGCGTGTAGATCTCGGTG
>USTP01000015.1 GCA_900557695.1 uncultured Thermoanaerobacterales bacterium
GATCTACACGCGTAAGATCGTCGGCAGCGTCAGATGTGTATAAGAGACAGTAATATTATTATACATCCATATCCTTTAAAGGTCAATATTAAAAGTATGGAATAAAAAAATATTATAAAGATAAGAATATAAAAAGGGAGGAAAATATGTTTGATTTAAAATGCAAAAGGCAGGGCTGCATATATAACGAGAATTGCAACTGCACTGCCCAAAATATAAATGTTGGAAAAGCCACAGAGTGTTTAAGCTATAAAGATTGTGGACATGAAAAACAAGAAAAAGACAAGATAGCGCAAACCGCCGCCAGACGAAACACAAATGTTGCCTGCAACGCCAAATGTTTATTCAATGATAAGGAGATTTGCAAGGCAAATGGCATAACTATAATGACCAACGATGGTAAACCTCGCTGTTGCACCTTTATGCCAAAATAACTACCTCTTAACTATAGCATATAAGAAGTTAAATAAAAAATAAAAGACTGCTGTTTAGCAGTCTTTTTATTTGCTTAGCTACCAACCATCTGGAAAAATTTCTTCTTCCTCTCCAGCCTCGCCCCTAATATAGTCATGCACATTAAACGGAGATGAATAAACTCTCGACCTCATTAAGTATGTGAAATATGCCACAACGTCTTCATAGCCTTGGTCAATGCCAAGTGGTATAATTGCAACTTTGTCATTTATACCAAATTTATAGAATATATCGCTAATGCTTCTATATATTTCTCCATCAACATAGTTATCAGAATAATTATTTACATAATCTATAAATTGATTTATGTAGTTAGCTCCTTTAATCCAAGCATATGTAAATGTGTATAAGTCATTCGTTCCCCAATTAATACCATTAAGCACTGTATGTAAATACTCAAGATAAGTTTTGCCAGCAAATTGGCTACTAAAGAAGATTGCATCATATTCAAATCCGTTGTCAATGAGCTGATCAAGCAACTGATGATATTCAGATTCATCTGGGTTAATCGTGAACATATCAACTTGCCAACTATAATGATGATCTAAGAAATCATTTAAAACCGAAAGATTTTCATTCGGACTGGTTATAATTAACACTCGTCCATAATTAACATTTAGGTAATCTAAATCGCCATTATGATCGCCAGCCCCGTCACCATTCATTAGGTAATACATCTTTGGCCTACTGAATGAGAACCTGCTATAATCTTCACCTAAAAATTCAGATGCTAAATCGTAATAGCTATCAAATCCAAAGTAAATATCTATTTCACCACCGTGTAAAGCACTATAACCATCATTTATATCATTATAGTAGTCAATAGTTCCGTAGGCACCACTTGTAAACATGATAAACCATTCATTCATATAATTAGGATTGCCAATAGCATGTTGGTACACACCTTCAAATATATTATCCAGTGTTCCCCCTTCAAAATAATACTTATGCAACATTTCAACAAGCATCATTTCTTCAAGGGTAGGAGTATAACCATCCTGCAAACCAACACTAATGTATCCCCGATCTTGTATCCTTTGTGAAATATCGCCTGTAGGTACTGGTGGTTCTGGACCTGGATCTGGACCTGGATCTGGTTGATTATAAGTAAAGTATGCTTGAATTGTTGTGTTGCCAGTTATTGTTCCACTTGAAGGGCTCCAGTATGAGAACAAGTAGTTCGCATTTGCATAAGCATAAATAGTTGTGCCGCCTATGGTTAATCTGTTGCCACTTGTTGAGAATGTTGTTCCACTTGCAACGCTAACGCTTGTATTAGAAACTGTTCCGCCCGAACCCGCTGTTATAGTTACCGTGTAGTAGGTTGGAGTTGATGTAGAAGTGCGAGTAAAGTTTGCATAAATAGTGGTGTTGCCCGTTACTATTATTCCACTAGTTGTTATCTGCGTTCCAGTTGTTGAAGTTAATGTCCACTTACTAAATGAATAAGTGTAGCTTGACGTGTTTGTTGCTGGAGTGGCTGTAACCGTTGTTCCATTAACGCTTAATGTGTTTGCACTTGAGCCAACTCTAATCGTTGCCCCATATGGCACATTTGAAACGCTTGAAGTGCTAACATTTCCATAGCTTGTGTTATTCCTAGATATTGTTACCGTGTAGGTGGTAGCCCTAAAGAAAGCGTATCTATATGTTGTTCCCGTTATTCTCAAATTGTAACTTGAACTCGTGCTAACAGCCGAAGTAGAAGTTGTGCTTGAATACCACCCAACAAACGCATAACCTGTTTTCGCCTCTGCAGTTAAAGTTACAATGTCGCCATAGATTACATATTTATCCGCGGCACCAGTTCCTGTCGTGGTTTCTGGAACCGTGTTATATGTTATGGTTGCCGTTCCGCCTGTTATACCAGCAGTGGCACCAGAGTTTGTTCCGCTTGAACTTGATGAGTATCTTGCATAAGCATATACCCAGTAGTACCTTATACTACTACTAAAGTTTGCAGTAACTGTTAGGTTGCCTGTTACCGTTGCTGTTCCGTTTGTCCAGCTACTAAATGAATAGCTATATTGTGCCGTTTGGCTAGCTGGCGTTGCTGTTACTATTGTTCCGTTAACATTTAAGGTATTGCTACTTGTAGACAGCACTGTGCCATATGGAACATTTGTAACGCTTGATCGGCTTACAGTTCCATAACTGGTGTAGTTTCTTGTTATTGTTACCGTGTAGGTCCTAGTTGTTCTCGTGAACCTTGCAGTTATGGTGGTATTGGCTGTAATGGCTCTACTGCTTGTTATCTGCGTGTCACCCACATACCATCCTGCAAAACTATAGGTATATTGCGCAGTTTGCGCTGCTGGGGTTGCTGTTATGCTTGTGCTTCCATAGCTTAATGTGCTTCCGCTAACGCTCACGCTTGAACCGTGTGGCAAAGTTAGCGTGCTTTGGCTTACTGTTCCATATCCACTTGGGTCTACCTCAAAACTTACCGTTCTATCTACATATGCTATGGTTATATAGTTCCCGCTTATCCTTAACTCTGTGTTCGCTGGTAGGTTTGTAACGCTAAGCCTACTTAGCGTTACACTTGTTATTCCATCTAGATAACCTATGTTTGTTCCAACGCTAGGGCTATCTAGAGTTATGCTTATTGTAGAGCTTGGGTTTCCTTTAAAGGTTATATACTTCCCACTTGCTAGTGTTACGCTATTTAGCGTTCCTGCTGTGTAGTTTAGCGTTCCACCGTTATATATGTTTCCGCTTACCGTTCCACCTGTAACATTTAGCGTTCCCCCATCTGCTACATACACGCTGTTGCCGCTCGACATAGCGCCAACGCTTCCTCCTGTTATATTTGTGGTTGCTCCGCTGTCTACATAGATGCTTGCTAGCTCTTCTCCCTCTGCCTTTGCATTTTTATTTATGCCTATGCCTAAACCCACAAAGCACATGCATAAAAACACTAGCCCTAATATAACAGAGCCTAGCAATTTTACTAATTTGGTCTTACTTTTTGTTTCTACCACTACTATCTACCTTTTTATAGTGTTTACTAAAAGTTTAATTTTATTTAATCATATTTATTTTCATTATAATTTATCTATTTCAAAACTTAGACGCCTTAAAAGGAACGATTTTCTATTTTTCCGCAAAAATTCTCTTTATTTACAAAAATATGGTACCCCCCACCCCACGCGTTTGTCAAATAAAAACAATGGCCTTAAAAGAAAGTTTTATATCTTTTTACAATACTACAATATAATATCCCCAACAAAAACAGCAACAAAAAAACGGCTGCACGCCGTTTTTTTACTTCACACTATATTTTTTGCGATTTATTATAAGTTATTTTAATTCAACAGTAGCACCAGCAGCCTTGAACTTTTCTACCATTTCATTAGCTGCATCTTTAGGCACGTTTTCTTTAATAGTTGCATTTGGTGTTTCAACCAAAGCCTTAGATTCAGAAAGACCAAGACCAGTGATCTCACGAACAACTTTAATAACGTTGATCTTATTTGCACCAACTTCTTTCAAAACAACTGTAAATTCAGTTTTTTCTTCTTCAGCTGGAGCAGCAGCGCCTGCACCTTGAGCTGGAGCAGCAACTGCCATAGCAGCGGCACTAACGCCAAATTCTTCTTCAAGAGCCTTAACAAGGTCGTTAAGCTCAACTACCGACATACCTTTAATTTCTTCAATGAATTTATTTTTATCCATCAATATTTTCTCCTTTTAATAAAAATTTACGCTTTCTTTTCTGCAATTTGCTTTAAAGCAACAGCAAGCCCACGCACTGGCATTGTAAGCAAGCCCAACAATTGTGCCACCAAAACCTCTTTTGATGGGATAGATGCAAGTTTTTTAGTTTCGCTAGCGTCTAACTGTTTACCGTCAAACCAAGCCGCTTTAACTTTTAAAACCTTGTATTTACCCTCGCCATCAACCGCAATCTTGGCAGGAACAATAGGGTCTTCACTATGGAAAGCAACAGCTGTTGTTCCCTCAAGAAGATGGCTATCAAACTTGATTCCAAGCTCTTCAAAAGCAATTTTTAAAAGCCTGTTTTTGTAAACTTTGAAAGTTGCACCAGCATCTCTAAACGCTTTTCTAAGTTCTGTTGCTTGAGCAACGGTTAAACCCTTGTAATCAACAAGCACAACCGACTTAGCGGTTTTAGCATAATTCTTGATTTCTTCAACAACTAGCTTCTTATTCTCAAAATTTGCTGACATTATTTTCCTCCCTTTTATTTGTGTGAAGTGGAAAATAAAAAACCCTCATGCTCGCCAAAGGGAACATAAGGGGCATAAAGCTCTTATAAACTGTTCCTCGGTAAGCAAACTTTAAGGCAAACCTCTGCCACTTACTGTCTTCGGCACTCGAATTTTTTATTAACAAAAGTAATTATAAACAATATTTGAATTTTGTCAACCATAAAACAAAAACTTTTTATAATATGCATGCAAAAGGTATTGAGTGAATAAGTGAATATATTAAATGAGTTTACTTTTGCGTAATGTATTTTAACGAGTTTACTTTTGTAAATAAGTTATAAATTCATTTGGCAGAAACGCCCACTAGCCATCATGTTTATTTTCTCCCGCACCTCAGCCGTTTGCGGGGCGAAAGAAAGCTCGCAGGGCAAGGCTCGCTCGTCAATTCTCAAGCTCGGCTTACCGCTGGCTTTTTCCCAAACCCAGCACTTGGCTCTCGCTTGGAATTTCCTTTCCCCTTTTAACATTCGTTAAACGGGGACCCCTAACCGCTCGTTACATTTTTTACTAAGATAAGTTATAAATTCATTTGGCAGAAACGCCGCCCTGTGAGCAAATTTCGCCCCGCAAACCCTTTGGGTATAAATTTTTAACCACCCCTCCCCCACTCACTTTTCCGCCACCAAGTGGAACGCCATTATAAAGCACGCAAACATAACCAGCTTTAAGCCCACTTGCTTCTATTTCATTTCCTTTTAAATAAGCACTTAAGCGAGGGTCGGTTTCTGTTAATTCTAATTTGTTTTTAAAATCTTTGCCATAGGCCTTAAAAAACTGGTGATGAACAACAAGCCTGCCCTTTTCAACTTTTCCAAGGCACACACCTAGGCAAACCACTCCATCTAAAAAACTAGGTAGAGCATTGTTGTATATATAAATATTGTTATTACATGAATAATAGCTAAAATTCCCAGCTGAAAGGTTTTCTTTAACAAAATCTTCGGCAATTTTCAAGTTTTGTTTTGAAATTTCAAGGTTTTTAGGTTTTTTAAAGGTCATTTTATTGTTGTTTTGAGATTTTTTAATTAGTTTTGCAACGAACTGCCCTTCACCAAACCCATTTTGAGGCAAACATCTGCCAGCAAGGCAGGTGCTTTTATCATCAGATAGTTCAAAGCCATTTGTTGTTAGGTTTAAAACAGCTTTTGGCAATTTCACTATTTCATATCCAAATTTTTTAGAGAACTCATGAATAGTTTGCTCATTTTCAATTATATTAAAAGTGCAAGTAGAGTAAACCATAGTTCCACCCTCTTTTAGCATTTTATCTGCACTCTCTAAAATTTCCATTTGCCTTTTATGGTTAAACATTGGCAAACCTTTATTCCACTCTAAAATTGTTTTCTCGTCTTTTCTAAACATGCCCTCGCCAGAGCAGGGCGCATCTACCAATATTTTATCAAAATAGTTTGGCAAAAGCTCTGCAAGCTTCAAAGGCGACAAACTGGTTACAATTGCATTTTTAAAGCCCTGCCTTTCAATATTACTAAGAAGGGTTGTAGCCCTTGCCCTGTTTATCTCATTTAAAACCACCACTCCGCTGGGGTTTGCTTCCAAAATCTGGCTTCCCTTTCCTCCAGGGGCAGAGCAAAGGTCTAAAGCCCTTTCCCCATCTTTCACTTCAAGGCAAGTTGCCGCAAGCATGCTTGATGGCTCTTGAATGTATATTATTCCAGCATGATGAAAAATAGTGTTTCCCAGTTTTTCATTGCCCTCTAAAGTAAAACACCCATTAAGCCCCTTAATTTCCTTGCAAGGCAAATTAAAAATCTTTTTAAAACTAGGTATAGTAATATAGTTTTGGTTTACTCTTAGCCCTTTTTTAGCATTTTCGTTTAGGCTATTTAAATAGTTCTCGTAATCGCCTTTTAAAAGCCCACGCATACTTTCTTCAAATTCTTTTGGAAGTTCCATAAGCACCTCATATAGATTATAAAGCACGAATAATTTTGTGGCAATAAAATTACCATAACTTGCAAAATTTAAACTTATATTAGGCAGTTTTTACACTTCCTTATTCAAATTCAAAAATGTTTTCTTTTACTGTTTACATTTTATAATATATGTGATATAATTTTAGCGAATTAACAAATAAACTTTAAACACAAAGAAAAGCGGAGCTAAAGTTTATTACCGCTTTTTATTTATGGCTTTTAAGGAGAAAGGTATGCAAAACAATAAAATACGAAATATAGCAATTATAGCCCATGTAGACCATGGCAAAACCTCTCTTGTAAACGAAATGTTAAAGCAAGGCGGAGTTTTTAGAGATAATCAACAAGTTGAAGATAGGGTTATGGATAGCAACGCTATAGAAAGAGAGCGCGGTATTACTATCTTTTCTAAAAACGCAGCATGCATGTATAAAGATGTTAAGATAAATGTGGTAGACACTCCAGGCCACGCTGATTTTGGTGGCGAAGTAGAGCGCGTGCTAAAAATGGTAGATGGTGTTTTGCTTGTTGTAGATGCTTTCGAGGGAACAATGCCTCAAACAAGATTTGTTTTGTCTAAGGCGCTAGAGCTTAACCATAAAATTATAGTTGTTGTAAACAAAATTGATAGAAAAGATGCTAGAGTTAAAGAGGTTGTAGATGAAGTGTTAGAGCTACTTATGGACCTTGGGGCATCAGACGAGCAGTTAGACAGCCCGTTTGTATACTGTTCTGCCCGCCTTGGCATTAGCTCTTTAGACCCAGACAAGCCTGGGAAAGATATGACCGCGCTTTTTGAAACAATAATTAGCCACATTCCTGCCCCAACAGGCGATGAAACTAAACCTCTTCAAATGCTAGTTTCCTCTTGCGAGCAGAATGACTATCTTGGTAAACTTGCGGTTGGTAAAATAGAAGAGGGCTGTATTCATGTTGGAGATAATGTTGCAATAGTTAACTACCACGATCCAAACAAAAAATCTCAGTTTAGAGTTGTTAATATTTTCCAATTTGAGGGATTAAAAAGAGTAAACGCAGAAAAGGCCACGGTTGGCGACATTGTTTGTATTTCTGGCTCTGATGAAATAACTATTGGCGACACTATAACCGACAAGCTTTCCCCTTCTCCTCTACCTTTTGTTAAGATAAGCGAACCAAGTGTTGAGATGGAGTTTTCTGTAAACAATAGCCCATTCGCTGGAACAGAGGGTAAGTTTTGTACAAGTAGGCATCTTAGAGATAGGCTGTTTAAAGAAGCTGTTAAAGACCTCAGTTTAAAAGTTTATGAAACTTCAAATGCCGATACTTTTAGAGTTCTTGGGCGTGGCGAGATGCACATTTCTATTTTAATTGAAAATATGCGTAGAGATGGTTATGAATTTCAAGTTAGCATGCCAAAGGTTATATATAAAGAGATTAACGGCGTTAAGTGCGAACCAATAGACAGGTTAACCATTGATGTTCCAGAAACATGCGTTGGAGCTATTATGGGAACGATAGGTGCAAGAAAGGGCGACCTTATAACCATGACAAACCATGGCAATAGAATAAGGCTAGAGTTCTTTATACCAGCAAGAGGTTTGTTTGGGTATAAAAACCAATTTTTAACCGACACTAAGGGCGAAGGCATTATGAGTAGCATATTTGAAGAATATCAGCCATACAAAGGCAACATTGATAGGAGAAATTTTGGAACACTAGTTGCCTATGAAACTGGCGAGGCTATTCAATATGGACTTTATAACGCTCAAGAACGCGGTAAACTTTTAATAACCCCTGGAACAAAGGTTTATGGGGGCATGGTTGTTGGCATTAACCCTAAGAAAGAAGATATTGTTGTTAATGTTTGCAAGAAAAAGCAGTTAACAAATATGCGAACCTCTGCATCAGACGAAGCTCTAAGGCTAGAGCCCGTAAAACCGCTAACCCTTGAAGAGTGCCTCGAATTTATAGATGAAGACGAGCTTTTAGAAGTAACCCCAATGTCGCTAAGAATAAGAAAAATTATTCTAGACCATGTTCAAAGAGGTAGATTAGACTACAGAAAGAAAAATAGTTAAAAAATCTAGAGTTTGCATTTGCAGGCTCTATTTTTTTGCATAATTTAAAAAAACAATGCCCAAACTAAACAAAAAAGGAGAAACTATGGGTAAAGTTTTAAGGTTTAGCTTGTGTTTGTGTTTAATAATGTTTTTTTCATTAGGGCTTTCAGCTTGCAATAATAAGAAAGGCCCCTCTTTAGATTCAAACACTCGCGCCATAATTGGCAATATAAATTATAACTCGCTTTATGATGCTGTTGAAAATGCAAAATCAGGCGACACGATTAAAATTTACAACAACTTAAAAGACAATAAAAATGTTGTTATAACAAAACCTTTAACTATTAAAGGCGTTATTTCCTCTAACCAAACAAAACCCAAATTTTATGGCAGTATAACCATAAATTTAAGCGGCGAAGAAGATAGCGTTAAAGTAGAAAATATAGATATTGTTCATCAAGGAACCCTAGCCGATGGGCTAAATAATGATACCAGGTTTGGCATAAATCTTATAAGTGGCGGACTAGAGCTAAAGTCATGCAACATCTCTCTAGATGGCAACACCACCCCAGATTTTGATGCATCTGGCATTGTTATTTCAAGAGATATTTCTTCACAGAGTATGATGCCTATTATAATTAAAGGCAACAGTTTTGGAGATTATGAAACAGACACAAAAACCCTCTCTTCTGCCATGATTATAAGAAGCAATAAAGAGGGAGCCTACAAGAATTTAAACCTAAACGCAAGCGAGATTTATAACAGCAACACTTTTTCTACTGGCACAAACGGCAACCAATTTGTTTACATATGTTACCCCTCTTATGAGGCTAAATACACCTATTTTGCAACTAGTTCTGCCGAAGAACTCATAAAAGCACTTATGTTTAGCCAAGACACAAGTGGAAGCACTTTTATCTACACTCCCGTTTCTCCGTTAAGCGAATTGCCAAGTGACAAGGTTTATATAAATGAAAAAACAAATCTAACAATCGAGGGCAACACCCCTGCAAACTTTAATGGGCTTAAACTTATAGTTAGCGGAAGCCTAGTTGTTAATGGGACAATAGAAAATGTAACGCTAGAAAAGGCTTCTAGCACAGCTAGCATTGTTTTAAGTGAAGAAACCGACATGTCTAAAATCACTATTTTATAAACTACCAAATAAGAAAGGCAACCTTAATTAAGGTTGCCTTTTAGTTGCTATATTGGGTACACATACTCATGCGTTTTAAAATAGTCGTTATAATAAATTTTATCTAAATACTCTAGTTTTTCAAGATGAATTTTTGCTCTTACTTCAAAATCTGCAAGATCTTCATCTGTAAAGCCTTCGCTTGTGTAAAGCAGGTTTTTAACCGAATAGCATATAAGCTTGTCTGTAACAAATATACCATACGCCCTAGAGAATATAATACTCTCTATTCCATCAACAAACATAGAAGTGCCAAAATATAAATTCTTATACCCTTTTATTCCAAACTTATCAAAGATTGTTGGCAGCATGTCGGAAGTGGTTGTGAACTTAGAAATAACATTTGTTCCCTCATTTTCCTCGTATGCCGCCTTAAGCTTGGTGTCGTAAATCATGAAGGGAATTCTGTAAAGTTCACTGTTATACCTTTCTTCAATATCTTTTGCATAATAACTTAAGTTGTTGTAATAAGTATTGTGGTCTGCAAACATAACAATTGTAGTGTTGTCAAGTTGCCCATTTGCCTCAAGCTTTTCCATCATAAGCCCAACCGCTCTATCAAGGTCCATAACAGCAGCCGCATATGTTCTTAAATAATCAGCCTTGACACCGTTGCCTGCTGGATATGCACCCACCTCATCAAGCTTATCATAGTAGCCCATCTCTTTAAAAGTTTCTCTCTCATTATAGTAGCCATGCATAGAGAATGTTATCCAGAAAGTCATATATTGTTCACCAGCCTCAGTTTTAGGAAACATAACATCTCGCATTTTCTCTATAACTTCCGAATCTCTTGTCCTTTCTCCAACAAAGCTACCCTCATCCCAAGTGTTCGACACACCATATTCAGCCATGTCTTCAATATCAATAAGTTCATCAAAACCCAAACTTTCGTGCAATTCATTTCTGTTATAAAAAGAGCCTGTATTTTGATGAAAAGACATAATTTGTTTTACCGTGTTACCGCTTGCTTCCACGCTCTCTCTAAACATATTAGGCAGCGACCAAGGGTAGGAATTTGTAGGAAAATCGTAGTTGATATATTTGTTTGACGGATTACTACCAAGTAAAGCCAGCATTTCAGCAGTATCAGTCTTTTCCCTTGAATAGAAGCTATCAGCATATATGCTATTTCCCAAAAACTTGTTTAAATTTGGATAAAGCTCAAGTGACTGTTCTCTCGTGCAGTTATACAAAAAGGCGTACCACTCAAAGGACTCCACCAAAATATAAACCAAATTGTTTCCTTTGCTTATACCAAAATACTCAGATGTATTTAAATAAATATCATCCCCTTCAAACAAAAACTCTTCTAGCCCATCTAAATCATAGTCTATTGCCGAGTTAACCACAGTGCCGTTGAAAAATTCATATACGGCATTTGCAGTGATTCCAAGTTGTTGATACTTATTATCCCCCTCGCCATACAAAAATCTATCTATATAACTTAGCTTACTATCATTTATTCCGTTTATAACAGGATTTAATACCATAAATAGCGCACAAACTGATAATAGCACGCCTATAACAGCCCTTGTTGGCTTTGTTGCCTTATATTTGTAGTCTTGTTTATAAACTTTTTTAAATAAAATTATTGTTAATATAATAAACCCAACTAGCAGAATGCAAAGCGTTGCAACTAGCCCCCACCTCAAAGACAAGTCTTCTATTGTCCCAAAGGCGTCATCCCTTTGATTCATCATTGCCCACTCAAAAAAGGTTCCGTTTGAATCATATAGGTAAACAAACCCAATGTCTAGCACCAATTGCAAGGTTAAGAAAATACAGCTGAATATTGCCTTCATTTTAGTATTTCTCATTAAAAACAAAACGCTAAGCAGTATGCCAAATATCAAGGCGGCATACAAAGGTTTTGTTAAAAAAGGATAACAACCAATAAAAGCAATGCTAACAAGCTCAAACGAGATAGCTAGCACCGCATAAACAAAAACCAAAATGTTCTTTTTGCAAAATTCTTTAAATCTACTTTTCATACTTTTATCACTATGTTTATTATATTAAAATCAAAATAATATGTTTATAAGTTATTATAAGCCTATTAGGGGCAGTTGTCAAGTACTTTGTAAAGTTCCCCAAACAAAAAGCCCCTATTTTTTAGGGGCTTTTTGCTACGCATTTGAAGAATCGCTTTTGTATAGCTCACTTTTATATTTTTCTATCTTTACTTGCCCATCTTGAATTGCCAGTTTTAAACTTGCTTCTTGGCTTTCTAGTTCTAAAATTTGAGCATCAACTTCTTCAATTTTCGCCGTATCTTGATTAACAGTGTCATTAACTAATAGGTTTTTAAGGCTATTGAGTTCTTCTAGTTTTTTTACAATACCTTCAAGCGTTTTTTCATCTACTTTAATTTTGCTAGAAATTTCTTTAATATTAGATTTAATATACGCAATAACTTCACTAGTAAGTTCTGGGTTGATTTTTGTGCTTCCACTAATTATTCCTTTAATAACAATATAGATTCTAGAAAAGATTGCATATAGCGAAAGCGATATTAAAAACGAACTAAAACTACTATCAAACACCATGTATGTGCACCACTCGTTTTCTTTAAAACCATAGTAAAGAATGCTAATTATAGTGCAAATTAAAAGTGGCACAAACATTATAGTGATATTTACCATTTTTCGTTTGTCTTCATCTAACTTGCTTGTTGCCTTTTTTATAGGCCACTTAATTAAAAATGTTAAAAGAAAGGCGGCTGCAGCAATAAGCACAACTTCTAGCGTGTAGTTTGTAAAAATATTAAAAATTTCGTATTCCATTAAATCTCCTATTTATGCTGTTTAAAGCACGCATTTTATCACACAATCCAACACCAAGCGTATTATAACAGAGCAAAAACTATAATGCGCTCTAACTTTATCTAACCAACTCTAAACTTTCAATTAAGCAAAAGTTTGAACAAAAAAAGCCACTTAAAAGTGGCAATTTTTATTGCATAAAATTTTCATATTTTTTAAGGGCTTCTCGGTTTAGTTGAAATATTCTTTGAATAGAATAGCCCATTTTAACGGCAATAGCACTATATTTATAAAGCTTAACATATCTAAAATAAAGAACATTTTTTAAGGGCTGGTCAATTTTTGCTATTGTGTTTTCAACTTTTGCTATAAATGCTTCTGTGCTTTTTAATTTGTCAGTTTGCCTTAAAAGCGCCTCATTTAGCCTTTCTATATCCTTATCTACAAGCTCTTTATCCTCTAAACTGTAGCTCTTATAGTAGCTCTTATATTTGCTTGCTTTTTTTGCAATTTCCGCCTCAATATTCTTAATTTCTAAAACAACTTCTTTATGAAACTGCACCTCATAAACATATCTTTTTAGTTCTTCTTTAGCTCTGCTTGCCATCATGCCCTTACCCCCTTAAAACCAAAAAAAACCAATTTAAAATTTGTTTTATCTATATTTTACTAAGCTTTTTTGTTTTTTGAGTTTGTGGCTGACACTTATTCCTTTTTCTTTATTAACTTATTGCTAGTCATATTTTCTATGCAAAAGTTCCTTTGCTTTCTTGCCCCCAACTTTTCCTAAATACTTTTTATATATTTCCAAAACGGCTGGGTTGTTATGCGCCTTTCTTACCTGCATTTTAAGCTCGCTATCATAAAGACCTTTTGCCCTAGCTTTAAGCACACTTTCTCTATCTTGACCATATACAGTTGGTTGCCCACCCCCACCAACACAACCACCTTCACAAGCCATAACCTCAATAAACTGATACTTGTTTGGTTCTTTTTCTATTTCGCTAATAATGCTGCCAACATTTTTAAGCCCTGTTACAACCGCGATATTTATAGTTTTGTCCCCAGCTTTTATTTGGGCACGCTTAATTCCATCAAGACCTCTAACCATTTTGTAATCTAGGTTATTTAACTCTGTTTTAGTTAAACTGTCGCACGCAGTTCTTAAAACAGCCTCCATAACACCGCCAGTATTGCCAAAAATTGCCCCAGCCCCACTAGAGGCTCCAAAAAACGAATCAAACTTTTCATTTTCTAACTTATTAAAATCTATGCCTCTCAGCTTTATAAGTTTTGCAATTTCTTTTGTAGTTATTGCAACATCAACATCAAGCCCCACGCTTGTATTTATTCCCTCAGCCTTAAGTTCCAACTTCTTGGCAAGACACGGAACAATAGACACAACAAAAATGTCTGTTGACCGCAGATTGTTTTTAGGGGCGTAAATATTGTTAATAAGTGCGCCAAACATTTGCTGAGGGCTTTTGCAAGTGGTTAAATTTTTTAGAAACTTTGGATAAACCTTTTTAGCAAAGTTAACCCAGCCTGGGCAACAGCTTGTGAACATAGGCAAGTTTTTGCCTGTTTTAAGTCTACTAACAAACTCACTCGCCTCTTCTAAAATTGTAAAGTCTGCCGCAGTGTTCATATCAAAAACAGCGTGAAACCCAAGTTTTTTTAACGCACTAACCATTTTGCCAACAACATTTTCTCCAGCAGGGCATCCAAACTCGTCCCCAAGCGAAACTCTAACAGATGGCGCAGTAAAACAAATAACTTTTAGATTTTTGTTTGAAAGCGCACTCTCTAAAAGCTCTAAACCCCCCTCTCCATCTTTAATTAGAGCATTTGGCAGTGGTTGCCCGCAACTAAGGCAGTACTTTCCCGCCTCGTTCCCATTGTTTAGGGTTAACTCGTCTGCCGTTAAGCTTTCAATTTCTCCTTTTTCTTGCATAATATGCAAACAACTATCACAATAATTTAAAAGATAAAAATTTTTTTCACAATTCCCCATAAAACACCTATAAGTTGAATATACTTAATTGTATAAAACCAAATGATTTTCGTCAACTCAATAACTGTCTCTTATACACATCTCCGAGCCCACGAGACTCGACGTCATCTC